>NZ_JBHVHQ010000003.1:0-43550 GCF_042800135.1 Streptomyces sp. NPDC057654
CTTTACGTTAGACCTGCTTTAGACCCCAAAGCTTCAGCATCTTCGCGCGCCAAGCGTCATCACGGATGGGAGCCTTTGACATCTCTCGGCGTATCCACTCCTCCTTACTCATCGGAGACGTTCCGCTATGACTGGAATCGTTTTGTTTAGTAAGATCAGACGTCTGTGACTCCTAGGTTGTCTAGCCGCTCGTAGCATGACGGGCAGATAGTGAAGGTCTCGCCACCTGAGTTGGTAATTGGCTTTCCTTCTTCTGCTTCGTAGTAGTTGTGGCATCCGATGCAGAAGCGGGGCAGTCCTTGGCTCATTCGCAGTCGAGCCCGCTCGCCATTGCCCAGAAGTCATAGGCAAATGCTTCGGCAGTGTCTTCCGAAAAGCCTTCGTCGATGCCGGCCACGCGGAGCTGTGCTGCGGCACGTACGACGCGAATGGCTTCCTCTACGGCGCGGTCGAAGGACGCTTGGCGCGCTTCGTCGCTGATCTTATAGGTGATGCCGTCCAGAAACTTGGCGAAGTCATCGGGGTCGGGCATGGCGTCATCGGCAGTCTTCATGGTTAGTCTCCCTGTGGGTCATGAGGTGCAGATATGCGGTAAAGGCTTGCTGGCTCATAGCCCCATTGCCTGCGGCCTTAAGCTGATGAGCCCTGGTGAGGCCGGGTACTGCGGTGATCCATCCTGCGGGGAGGCCCATCATCCATTCCGCTAGCACTGCCGCCAGGCGGCGACCGCCACGCGGGCCGAGCTCGATCGGCATGGGGGCAGGACGGCCCGTGATGACTTCCCATCTGTAGATGGCCGGCCAGTAGCCGGACCACCATTCAGGCGGGCTATGAAACCTCCCATTGGGTCGTGCTGTAGCGGGGTCGACGGGCAGGAGGAATGAAACCTCGTCATCCAAATTCGGGCCGTGTCCCCCCGCTTTACGCTTGTCCGGATGTTGCGGTGCGCCGTTGCCGCCTAGGTTGGCTGTCGGGGTTTTCAGCAGGAGTTGCGACGCAGAACCAGCGATCCCGACCGTGGGGGGCTCCAATTGCGGACGCGCGTAGGCATGTCCACCTTGCGTCATACCCGATTTCGGCCAGGCCCCCGAGAACGGTTGGGAGTCCGCGGCGCCGGATAGCTGACACGTTCTCCAGGTAGACGTATTGGGGTCGTAGAACGCGAATGGCTTCGAGCACGTCGGTCCAGATGCGTGACCGCTCGCCACTTATACCTGTCCTCTTTCCCGCGTCAGAGATTTCCTGGCACGGGAAACCTGCCGTGATGATGTCGATCTCACCATTGATGGTGGACCAGTCGACCTCTCGGATGTCACCGAGATTTGGTGCGTGTGGATATCTGGCACTCAGGATGGCCGAGGCGTGCGGGTCGATTTCTGCGACGTATCGCACGCGTTCGCCCGTGAGTGCTTCTACTGCTCTGCCCAGGCCGCCATAGCCCGCGCAGAGTTCGAGAATGGGTATGCGCTTTTCCTCAGTTTGAATCTGCCGGTATGGCGTTAGACCTTACGAGCCCACTTACGGGTCTTGCGTTCCATTTGCTTCAGCGCCTTACGGATCTGCCGAGACTCAGCCGGGGTCAAATTAATAATTACCTCCCGCCATGTCTCGTCCACGCTCTTGATGTGGTAGTCCATGTAGATGAGCTGGGCGGCTGCATCCAACTCAAAGTGCTCTCCGAACTGGCTGAAGTTGAGCGGGACAGTAATGGAGGTGGTTGAACTCACTGGTACTCCTTGATGAAAAAATTCAGGTCGCTGGTGTCGTTCCGCCCGATTGCCTGATAGACGGCATGACCGTCGTGCAGCAGCGTGGTGGTATCGCGTGTGGTTGGCTCGCCGTCATCATCGTGCGCATTCACTAGCGTGACGGGGAGATCGTGCCTTACCGCAACCCGAATCGCTTCCATGGCGATTTTTGCTCCGGTCTTTCCCTTGGATCTCACGATCCACATTTCGAGCATAGGTGTCCTACCTGTCGGAGGAACCGGCGCGGGCGTACTTGCGTGCCTCGTGCTGTTCCTTCTGCTTGATGTCGCTTTTGGTATTCAGTCGCTCGGTGAGTCGGTCAATCGCACGGTTTAGGCATCGCTGGTCAGCGGAACCGTGTGCCGGCGTCTCCTCGTGAAGGTATGCACGCTCAATCGCTGACTGATGTTCCTCACTGAGACTGCCAATGGCTTCGTCTATGTCCCAGATGCTTAGGGCAATGCTGTTTGGATCGTTGGCGACCTTGATCAGGTCATCCTTACCGCTCGGCATGACCTCTCGGCACTCCTCGCGGTAGTAGGCATGCCGGAGAACGTTTCGCACCTCCTTTGGCGTGTAGATCCATTCGGCAGTGCTGTAGGAGTAGTGCAGTCGCTCATTTTTGCAGTGCTCCACGCCGATCTTTCGGAATACTGCGTACAGAGCGCCGGGCTCGTAAGAGGCGAATCGAGCGCGGTTCTCGCAATACCGAAGCAACATGTACTGCTTGATGTCATCAAACTCGGCATATCCGTTTTCCCGCGAAAGCCTACGGGCCGCCTTGATTACAGTCTCCATGACCGCAGGATCAATATTCACTGGTACTTCTCGCCCTCCACAATGAATGAGCCGGTGGACTGTACGGGGATGATGGTGGGAGTCACGTGCTTGCCGTCGACGTAGAACAGGCCGAAGGCAAGTTGCCAGTTCGCGAGTCGGCCAGGGCCGAGGTAGCTCGCTTTGCGTATGTCCATGAGGTGGCCGAGCTCGACGCCGGTTCGCGTACGGCTCGCCCCGATCCCTGTCGTCTCACTGACGATCCCAGCTCGGTGCGTGTGCCCCATGACCACGCTTCGGCCGAGCCTTCTGGCGGCCCCGATCGCAGTTCCTCCCGCATAGCGAGAGAGAGCGATGCCGCGGGTGTGGCCATGTGTGGCTGTCCACTCGGGGGCGAAGTCGTATGCCAGGGGCTCGAAGCGGATGCCGAAGTCGTCCAGGCGCAGCAGCTTGTCTTCTCGGTAGGCATCCGAGGAGTACAGGGCAGGGGCACGGTCTACGAGGTACCGATGTGGCCTCTCTCCATGGTTGGAGCCCAGCAGTGTGACCGGCCCGTCATAGCCACGCCTGAGAGGGTCGAGGTGATGGCGGCGCGTGTATGCGGCCTCCTGGTGGACCGTCATGCCGTACTCAGCGCGTGTGCCGGCCGACCAGCGCGCCGGGGCCGTGTAGTCGGTGATGTCGCCGATGTTGACTACCTCGTCCGGCTGGTAGTCGTGGATGAATCGAATGACGGCCTTGTTGGCGCGCTTGTGCTCCAGCGGCATTTGGAGATCCGAGATGAAAACGATGCGTCTCAAAGGGTTACTCCGAATCGCCCCAGTGCCCGGATGAGATGACGGAGCGCATTTTCGAGGTCCTCCAACTCGTTCTCTGCCGGACCCCAGGTAATCAGCTTCATTTCCGATTCGTACAGTACGGTCGGCGAGCCGCCTTCAATCCGCACACGCCATGCATACCCCCGGTCATCCTGGTGGGAGTATTCGGCCACGATGCCCGCCTTTCCAGCGAGCGGCTTGCCTGTCTTACTAGTTACGTCGCCGACGGTTACCCAGTCTCCGAAAGTGAATGTGTCGATGTCAGAAACCTGCCTTCTGGCGGAGCTTTTCTGGGCCATACGTCATGAAGTATTCGTTCGTGTCCATCTTCTCGGGCATCTGAGCCAACTCAGCAGTCTCGTTCTTTTCAGTAATCGTGTCGGCCAACATGAGGCCAGCAGGGTCCCCATCTGCCAGCGTGACGACCTGGTATCCCCGAATGAGACGGTTGAATATTGGCGGCCAGTTCGTAGCGCCGGCTACCCCAATGGAAGGGATTCCGCACTGCCATGCGGTGATGGTGTCTATCTCGCCCTCACAAATGGCGATCCGAGGAACGGCCATCGTGAGGGTAAGTATGTTGTAGATCTTGGCGTCGTCGCCGGGCTCACGGGTGTACTTGCTATGTCCGAGGTCCTTGCACTCGTGCTCTTCGACGCATCGGTAGCGAAGGGCAATGACCCCTTGGGCGTTGATGTAGGGGATGGCTAGCATTCCCCGGTATCGCTCATGGCCCGAGATTGGGTCTCCGACGTACCCGAGCCGGAAACACTGCACGCTGTCCCGGGATATTCCGCGGTTCGCCAAATGCTTGCCTGCGGGGCTGTCTGGTGTCAGCTGTTGATGGTAGGCCGTAGCGGCCTTCTCCAAAACGGCGATTCGCTGTCTCGACGGCGGCGAGAAAATCGCACCCCTCCTCTTCCATGATTACACCCCAACTGTCATGGCTGTAATCACATGCGTGGCAATAGATTGTGTTTTCTTCAATGTTGATCGAGGCGCTGGCGCGACTGTCATCGTGCGAAGGGCATTTGCAGGGCTGCCACGACCCGCTGTCGCGTCTCGGTGTTTCCCAGTCGGGAAAGTAGTGCCTGAGTACGCCGACGATAGCTGGCTTCTCATGCGGTGTAGTAGACATGCAGAAGTCGCCTTGCGAAGGAGCCGGGGAACACCCATGCGGCCGACTGCGTGGGCGCCTTGTGCCTCTTGTAGACAACACACGTCTCATCGTCTGTATTGTTGCGCCCGGCCTGCTTGAGGGCTTCGTCTAGATGCTTCCACATCTCCACTCGGGTCACGGCCTTACACTGGCAGGTGCAAGGGATTCCCCCTATGTCCCCGCGGTCGTTTGCCCCATAGATGGCTCCGTTTCGCTCAGCGCTTGCATAGCCGATTTCCTTCCATTCGCCGACGACAGCCTTTTCCCATTCACGGCCTCGCGCCTTCACAGCTGATCCGTTGGGCTTGGACAGCTTGCGAGGCTGATAGCTAGTCACTGATCTGCATCCTTTCCGGTTGCCAGGTGAGTTCGGCGAATGTGAAGCCGCTTGCATCCGCCTTCCCACCACGGTTCTTTACGGCGCTCACACGCAAGCAGTAGCCCTCAAACTCCGTGCCCCCTCTGTGAAGTGTGAGGATCACTTCAGGAACTCGACCGATCTGACCTTTGATGCCTGAGAGCGGGATTGGTGCGGTGCCATCATTGAAAGGTCCGGTCACGTGATGGAGGAGAATCACCGCGCTCTCTGTCTTGCGGGCGAGATCGTGAAAGTAGCCGCAGAGAGCGTCTAGGCCGGCGTGGTCTTCCCCCATCTCCGGCGCATCGACGTTGGTTACGTTGTCGACGAGGACAATCGCAGGGTAGCCGTAGATCATGGCGTAGGCCGTGATGGATTGCTCCATCTCGTCGAGGTTCGGCGATGAATCAAAGTTCCACCGAATATGGCCGTAGCTCTGTAGTGCCGCATCAAGGGTTGCTGTCTGCCCGGCATAGATTGCTGCTTCGACATCAGCCGTCGTCCACCCCGTGACGTTAGCCGCCGCACGCACGTACTGAGTAAAAGCGTCTGAGTCTGCGGAGAAATACATAGTCCGAGACCCGCTCTTGAGTGCCAGGTTGAGCACCAAAGCAGACTTTCCGGTTCCCGGCCCTGCCGCGATTAGGTGGAGCTGGCCTTGACGAATGGTGACACCGAGTTCTGAGATTGCTTTGAACACGGTAGGTATCGGCTCTCCTGCGTCCCCCCGTGCCTGGACTGCTTGGGTAAGGGTGAGGATTGGTCCCCCTCCGGGGGTCGGTCACGCCGCGAGACGTAACCGACCCCCATTTTCATAACTTGCACACTTGAATAACAAGGCAAAAAAATAGG
Organism: Streptomyces sp. NPDC057654; assembly: GCF_042800135.1. Lineage (NCBI taxonomy): Bacteria > Bacillati > Actinomycetota > Actinomycetes > Kitasatosporales > Streptomycetaceae > Streptomyces > Streptomyces sp. NPDC057654. Next base: position 5,713 of record NZ_JBHVHQ010000003.1, read on the forward strand.
TCTCTCACCAAGAGGCGGGAGGGGCCTGCCCAGCTGCGGCCCCCCACGATGCACCTCCCTCCTGCGCAGGGGCTTGCGCTACTTCCTGAGCGGTTGCCTCCTGGAGGCGCTGCACGGTCTGCGGCTTGGTGTACTCCGCCACGTAAATCTTGGGTGGCATATTTCCGCCGGAGGGCTGACCAAGACGCGCAAACGTGACCTTTAGAAAGGAGCCGACCTGAGGAAACTCGGTAGGCTCCCCGGCCCGTCGCATGGCATCCCCAATCGCAGTGGTCATGCGCCAACCGGACACGTACAGAGACCGCCGGCCATCATCCCCAGCACCATTGCCCTGGTCTGTGGCCAGGATGATGCGAACCTGCATGACAGGCTGACCCTTGCCGTCGACCTTCGGCGTGTCCTTCTTGTACTCATTTACCGGGAAGGGGTCAGATACCTCCTCTACGTATCCGGCGATGCTGTCCCCAGGATTGACAAACTTCGCGTAGGCGGACGGGGCAGACGGGGCGAAAAAACTCAATGGTGTCCCTTCAGTTGCTCTGACTATGGATAACGGTGGCGCCGAGCGCCCCCAAATTCCAGGACGCTTGCGCTTGCTGGAACAGATCGGCGTAGCGCGGTGCCGCGCTTACAAAGGCTTCTACGTTGGGCCCCACGGTAAGTGGCGTATCCCCCGAGAATATGAACGTGAGGTTGGGGGCCGCCTGGAAGGTGATGGAGAAACAGGCTGGGCGGTCGTCGGTCATTGGTTTCCCTTCGCTCTGCAATGCTGCTGGACACCGCAAACACGGCAATGGTCCCCCGGGTTGGCCAGGTACACGCCGTGTCGTTCAGCGGCATCCATAGCCACATATTGCTGTTCCATCCATTGCTGATCTATCCGCGTGAGGTCGAAGGGATCTGTCGGTGCACCCCTCTTGGGCGAGCGGCCCAAACGAGCGCATGAGAAGAAATCGCCCCAGATGATGTCAACCCTGTAGGTCTCCCATATGGCGCGCCTGTAGAGGGCTAGTTGCAGGGCCGACGATTCCTGCTTCACTCCGGTCTTGATGTCTCGGAGTGAGAGGCCGTAGGGCGTGGTGACTATTTGGTCAATGACGCCGCGGACCGGCACGCTTCCCAGCCTAATGGCGAAAGGCAGCTCTACGGCTAGTCGACCGTCAGGCGTGGTCCATATGCGCTCGTTGCATTCCTGCGTGTAGGCGATGTAGTCGTTTACCTGATGGTCCCCGAGGGCGCGGCGGTCCTCGATGTCCCTCGCCGCGCTCTTGAATCCCCCGGTGCGCCACCTGGTGAGATCAGGCTGAGCAGCGAGGCCGGCCGCCATCTCCGCATCCCATGTGGCGTGGTAGTGGGCGAGTGTATCGGCCGTGGAAAGGGTCCGGCCGGATAGCTCGTATTTTTCCACTGCGGCATGTACCGCCGTTCCCTGGACGAACCATCCGGCCGGATCTGATGTGTACTTTTCCACACGTTCTAGCCTGTACGCCTCTCCGCAGAGGCTATACGACTGTCGCTGGCTATGACTACGTGGTTTGGGGTCGGTAGTAGATATCAGCAAATCGATCGCCCCCGCCTTCGGGCGTGTACTCGTTTCCTCTAATCGGGGTGGTTCCAAGAAATTCGTAGCCCTCCGGAATCACTTCAAAGTGCTTTCTGTGCTGTCTACCATCGGTCATGGAGCAATGGTATTGGATAATGTGATCGCCTCCAGCGTGCGTGAAATGCAGTACCATGCCAGATATCGACGTCATCCCCCCGATGAGTCGGCTGACCACTGGGTGTGTCTCTAGCATTGCCTCGTAGATGTCGGCAAGCGTCATGATCGTCTGCATTACCTAGTCCTGGTTTATGGCCCGTACAGGCATCGCGGCACAAATAAGGCGGGCACTCAGGGTGAGCGCCCGCCTCATCCGTTCGATCTAGTGGAGTTGATGACCCGTCACATACGGTACAGGTCGATGATCTCCGGGGCAAGGGAATTATCGTCCGGCATGACGGCTACGAAGTTCTCATGCATTGGCAGCCGCTCAACATAAGACCAGCCAACGACCGGATCGTATGAGGCCAAGCGATCTTGCAGCGAATCGATCCACTGCTGATGTGAAGTCTCGTCCTTTGCTGAAAGAGTATGCGGCCTTAGCTTCGCTCGCAGATGCAACCGCAGGTTCCGGACGATAGACGATGTCTGATGCTTCCTGGCGACGCGCCATGGCATGAGCTCGGAAAAACTGAGCTTCGGTTCCATGAATGGGGCGAGCCTATGACTGACAGCCGATATGGTGACCTGAAACTCCTCAGCGATCTCCTTATGATTCTTCCATTTTCCCAGTGCTAGGCCCGTAATCAGTTCGCTGCCGGTAGGCAGTTTGGAGGGGCGGGACACTTGAGCTCCTTCGGGGTAAGCATTCTCTGTTCTCTCCCTCACTAGAGAAATTAGGTGATAGGGATACGAGAGATGCTGACCCTCCGGCTAGCTGACCGGTGCTGTCGGGCTCGTGGCGCTCGTCGCTTCCCTTTCAGGACTCCCGCTCTCTCCAGTCAGATGAGTGTGGGGACCGGCTACACGCCTCGTGTGGGGACGAGACGAGCCGGCATCGTTACCGATGGACATCCATTGTCGCCAGGTAGCTCCTGGCTGCGGAGAGAGGAGACGTATATGCGTCAGGGCCACGCAGCGTGAGCCCTGTTGTTCCGTCGGGTCACATCCGACGGAACATGCATCCATTCACTCATCGAGTGCCGGATACGGTCCTGCGCAGGATACTCATCTGGTGGCCGCGGTGAAAAAGCGGCAGAGTCTTGGCGTAACTGGCGCCGCTTAGCTCGGTACTTTGACTTCTCTCGCTCTTTGCTGCTCATGGTCCCCCTTTTAGCGTCGAGCTGATGGCTTTGCAAAGCCACCTGATTTTCATCAAGGGGCTTTGCGAAGCCATCAAGTTCTCGCCATGTAGCGAGCGGCCTCCCTCGCGCTCGGGGTGGCCTGACTGCAACGAAGTTACTCAAGTGTGCAAGCAAGGTCAACAGGCCAAGCATGTGACGTAGCTCACACACATTGAGTCATGCAGATTGCGATCCGAGACACAGCTACTAAATGTGAGAGCTAAGCAACGACAAGCATGCTCAGCATCACTTACCTTTCAACCTCTCTTAGAGTCCTTACAGCTCTGAGAGAGCTAACAGATCCTTAAGTGCTAGACCTGAAAGACCTGTTAGCTTATCTAGACACTCTCAAGTATTTAGACATCTAGACACCCCGCAAGGCTGACGCTCCCGATGGTTGAGCGCCCCTGCGGGGCTTTTCTTCCCCGGACGAGACTTCATCACGTCTAGCAGGTCTGTGCGGTCTGGTCTCGTCCGGGGACAATCCCAATCCACCAACGCCGGAACGCCCTATGCCTAGAGCTCGTCAGACGTGTGTCAGGTCAGGGTGCCCCAAGGTCGCTAAGACTGACGGCGCCTGTGCGGAGCACACACGAAAGGTTGTCGACCCTCGGCCTCCATGGGCCAACACGTCGGCACGCAATCAGAACCGCTCCGCGGGCTGGACAGCTCTACGGCTGCGCATACTCCGCCGTGATCGATACGTCTGCTACCTCTGCGGGAGTCCCAATGCCTCTGAGGTGGACCACATCGTTCCCGTCGCCCGCGGCGGCACGGACGACCCATTGAACCTCGCAGCGGCGTGCCGGCCGTGCCACACGGCGAAGTCTCAGGCGGAGTCTCACCGCTGACCTCCGACTTATTTAACTCAATCACGATGCGTGCGACCCGTACGAGGTCGAGCACGACCAGGACCACGAGCACGACCAGGAGGGCGGCGACTGTGGCAGGTAGAGGCGTACCGCCGAAGGACAACCCGGTACGACGCAACAAGCACGCGTCGGCCTCCCTGTCTGGTCAGGGGGCCAGCATCATCCCGGAGCTGGAGGATGCTGAGCGCTACCTACCGCAGGTGCGGGAGTGGTGGGAGACCTGGCGATACAGCGCACAGGCTGAGGAGTTCCTACCTACTGACGTGCAGCGCCTTAAGACGCTCGTGCTCCTGGTTCAGCGCATATACGAGATGGAGGGCGCAGACCTCAAGGCATACGCCGAACTGCGCCAACAGGAATCGCTGTTGGGGGCTACGGTTCTCGACCGTCAGCGTCTCCGTATGAAGGTCAAGAAGACTCCCGAGAGGGACGAGGCGTCGACTGGTGATGACGTCCTAGACGAACTGCTCGGATAGATAGGGGGTGATGAGCTGTGCCGCAGACCGGGAACCTTCCGGTTTATGAGCCCGCTCTCACCCTTGGCCATCACATCCTGGCGTGGGCTGAGCGGTACATTGTCCAGCCGGACGGTGAGCGTGCCGGCCAGCCTTGGCGGTTCACAGCAGAGCAAAAGCACTTCATCAAGTGGCTCTATGCGCTGAATGAGGACGGCACTTGGGTCTATACCGAAGCCACGCTACGCAGGGCTAAAGGGTTCGGCAAGACGCCGTTGCTGGCGGCTCTTTGCATCATTGAGTTCATCGGCCCTTGCCGCTGGTCTGGTGTCATCAGAACCGCCAAGGATGGGCGGCGGATTGCGGTAGGCCAGCCCGTTCGTCTGCCGCTCGTGCAGATGGCTGCGACGAGTCTGGATCAGACGGCTCAGACCATGGATATGGTCCGTGCGATGCTCGCCGAGTCTCCGGCCGAGCGCGAATACGATCTTGATATCAGCAAGACGATAATCCAGTTCAAGGGAAACCGGCCCGGCAAAATTACTCCGGTCACCAGCTCTACACGCGGAAACGAGGGGGCGAGGCCCACCTTTGCGCGGCCCCGACAGTCTGACCTAATTCCTGTCGGGGCCGCACGCATTCATAGTTGCTGACGAAACACATCATTGGGTCCACAGCAACAGCGGGCCCACCTTCTTCGAAACGCTTCAGCGCAACACTAACAAGACTTTGAGTCAGGGATCTCGCGTCGCGCAAACGACAAATGCTTATGATCCTAACGAAGAGAGCGTTGCCCAAATCACGCACCAAAAGGTGCTCGACGGCAATCCTCTGATCCTCTATGACTGCCGGGAAGCTCCGCCGAACATCGACCTCAAAAATCCGGATGCTGTGCGTGCCGGCCTTATCGAGGCGTACGGCGATTCGTGGTGGGCGCCGATTTCCCAGCTTGTCAACGTCATCGTGTACGGCACCAATGCCGCGCATGATTACAGGTTCTACCTAAACAACATCGCTGAGTCGGCCGATACGTGGATGGTCCGGGCCGAGTGGGACGCCTGCTATCGAGACGATGACCCGATCATGCCGGGCGATCAGATATCGATCGGGTTTGATGGAAGCCTCTGGGGCGATGCTACCGGGCTCGTTGGTTGCAGGCTTCGGGATGGCAGGCTATTTACTCTCGGCGTGTGGGAGAGGCCGGATAAGGCGGGGCCTGACTGGGAAGTTGACGTTCTCGCGGTCGAGGCCGCGGTTCAACGGGCCTTCCAGACGTACACCGTTGAGTGGATGTATGCCGATCCGCCGTACTGGCAAGAGGCTATCGGTCGGTGGTCTCTCGCCTACGGTGACGATCACGTCTTCGAGTTCTGGACGTCGAAGGTCGTTCGCATGATGAATGCCACGGAGCGTTTCCGTACCGCGGTGACCAGTGGCGACCTCTCCCATTCCGGCGACCGTCTAACTCGGCATGTGCTCAACGCCGTTGCCCGTGAGGTTCCTCAAGGGATCATCATCCGCAAGGACTCTCCGAAGTCAAAGAGAAAGATTGACTTGGCAGTATGCGGCATCCTCGCGTTCGAGGCTCGTGCCGACGCAATTGCCGATGGCCGACTTAACCGACGGAGGTCACGTGTAGCGGGCTTCTGAGTGAGGATGCATATGATTGTTCCCCCTAGCGGCTATACCGCCGTAGGCCCGCCTGAAACGCCCCTCGATTGGCTTGCCTACCTATACGGCAAGCTCACCAAGCGATTGCCGCTCATTCAGGGGTATGGAGAGTACTACGAGGGCGAGCAACAGCAACTGGCATTCGCTCAACTGCGGTACCGCGAGGAGTTCAGGGAGGTCTTCGCACAGTGGCGTGACAACTTCTGCGGACTGATCGTTGACTCCTCGACCGAGCGGCTTGGTGTCGACGGTTTCCGTATGCCGGATGCCACTGGCACTGATAGAGATGCGCGCTTCATCTGGCAACGCAATTCCATGGATGCCTTCTCCAACAGCGTGCATCTAGATGCGCTGGTCCAAGGCCAATCGTTCATCCTCGTCTGGGCCGATAAGCACGGCCAGCCTGCGATCACGCCGGTGTCTGCTGAGCACATGGCCATCCAGTACAAACCGGGTTCTCTCGCCGAGCTGGAGGCCGCGGCACGCTTCTACCATGATGACTGGGGCCGGCACTGGGTGACGCTGTGGACCTCGACCTACGTCTACGAGGCCACGCTAGGAACAGCAGGGTGGGAGCAGGGTGTTCAGCGCCCGAATCCGCTCGGCGTGGTACCAGTCGTGCCCTTCACCAACCGTACTCGGCTAGTCGGCTCCCCACACTCAGACCTTGCCAACATCGTCCCCATCCAGGATGCGATTAATAAGGTCGTCTCTGATGCGCTGACGGCAAGTGAGTTTGCGGCGTTCCCTCAGCGCTATGTCACGGGCCTGGAGATTCAGGAAGACGAAGACGGGCGTCCTATCGAGCCGTTCCGTGTAGCGGTCGACAAGCTTTTGCAGGCCGAAGACCCTGCCGCACGCTTCGGCTCATTCACGGTTGCCGATCTCGGCAACTACGTGACTTTGGTGTCCATGCTGGTCCAGCACATGGCGTCGATATCCAGAGTTCCGCCAACCTATTTTTTGGTTAACGCGGCGTCGGCACCGTCCGGCGAATCCATCTTGTCTTTTGAGGCCGGGCTAGTGGCGAAAGTGAGGCAACTGATGCTGTATTTCGGCGAATCCTGGGAGCAGGTCATCAGGCTCTGTTTTGCGGTCAAGCGGGATAAGCGCGCTAGGGCGTTCTCCATGGAGACGACATGGCGTGATCCGGAGTACCGCACTGAGGCTCAGCACGTTGACGCTCTGCTGAAACTCAAACAGCTCAATGTGCCCGAGGAACAGCTATGGAGCGATGCTGGCTATTCCCCTGCGCAGATCGCGACGTTCCGCGAAATGCGGAAAGCCGATGCGCGAGCTGCCGCCGAGATCGCCAGGCTTGAGCCGCAGCCTAAGAGCATCACGGGGGTTGCCTCGACGCCGAACGAGAAGAAGGCCGCTGAGATGGCCTCAAAGATTCCTCAAGGGAATTCGGGCAACATCAACCGCAAGCTCAACGAGCAGCGGTGACTACGCCCGGCGCAATGCCGGGCCCTTCCGAAATGGATGATCACATGGAAAATACTGACCCCACCGTCATGCCCGAAGGTTCCAACCCTCAGGGCGAATCCCCTGAGATGCCTGCCGTCGATGTCGACCTGTCGGCCGAGGTCGATAAGTGGCGGTCGCTGTCGCGCGAGAACGAGAAGCGTTGGAAGGCGGCCAGCAAGGAACTTGACCAGGCCCGCCAGGCGCAGATGACGGAGCAGGAAAAGGCCATCGAGGAGGCCAAGGAGCAGGCCCGCCAGGCCGCCTATTCCGAGGTCGGTACGACCCTGGTTGAGGCGGAGATTCGCGCTGAGGCTGCCTCTCAGGGCGTCACCGCGGTGACTGATTATCTGGACCTTTCTCGGTTCCTCGGAGAGGACGGCCGGCCCGATCGCGATCGAGTCGCAAAGTACATCTCTTCCCTTTCCCCCGAGCCGGCAGCGGAGCCCGAGTTTCCGCAGCTCCGCGGCACGGGCCATTACAACTCCAGCAGAAACGTTATTTCCAGCATGGACCCAACCGAGCTCGCTGACCTTATTACAGGCGGATCGTTCATCTAGCTAGGGAGCTTTTCTCCTATATGGCACCTCGCACCACGCACCATTTTAATCTTGACCCGAAGCAGGTAACCATTGCTGCTCTGGGACTTTTGGATCGACAGCTAACCTTGGGTGGGATTCCTGCCCGCTATTCTGAGCTTGCGTTCACTGGCGGACTCGGCGACACCATCAACGTAAACCGCGATTCGCGGGCTATCCCCGTACAGGAGACGGGCATATCGGCTCCCATCGCAAACCCGATTGTTGGCGACTCCGACAAGTTCGCGGCTGCTTCGGATCGCCCGCTTCCCACGGCTGACCGGCGCCCTCCGAATGGGTTTATTCGGGAGTCCCGGTTTCCTGTACGGCTGGACACCCTTGCCCAGAACGCTACCGCCCTGAGCATGGAGCAGGCAGCCTTCGACCTGAAGCGTTTCGGCAGCAAGGTACTTGCGCCGCTCACTCGGGGTTTTGCCGAATACTTCGATGACACTACCGCGAGTTTCATCAAGCGCAGCGTTACCCGTGCCGGCCTCACTGCCGAGGCTAAGAAGGTCATCGGTGACGATGTAAAGGTTGAACTGCCTGCCGCAGACGGTACCGGCGCAAACATGCACGAACGTGCTGTGGCTCTCCGGGCTGCACTGGTTGATGCTCGCACGCGAATGTCAGTGGCCAATGTACCTGTCTCTGAGCGTTACATGATTGCGGGCCCCGAGGTCGAGGCGATTCTACTCAAGGACCCTGAATTCGTAGCGGTCGACTATTCCGGCGACACGAATGCGCTGCGGCGCGCGGTCATTGGCCGTATCTACACCTTTGACATTGTTGTTCACAACTCCTTTGATTCTGACATCTACCTGTTCCACAAGTCGGCTTTGCTGCTGGCTTCCGCATGCCCGGCCATTCCGATGGGTGCAGTCAACGGCAGCATGCAGAACGTTAACGGCATTGCCACGCGCATGCTGATTGACTACGACTACGGCAAGAAGAGCGACACCGTCGGTCTGGACACTATGTATGGCCTGTCGACGGTCAAGGAGGACCCCGACTATACGATTCGGGGAGCGCTGATTGGTGAGCAATTCGTTCGCGGCCTCAAGATCTCGATTACTGAGAAGGTCGAGAAGCCTTCCGCGGCGCGCAAGGCCGCATGATGACGGCCCTGGCGACAGTGGCCGATGTGGCCGCGCGTCTGGGGCGATCCGTTGCAGATGATGAGCAGCTCCGTATTGAGGCGTTCTTGGCTGACGTGTCAGCTTTGGTGCGCGATCACTGCGGACTGGACTTCGCCCTCCACCAGGACGAGGCCGTGCGCCTGGAGCCGGTTGGCGGGGCGGAGCTCGTGTTGCCTCATCGCCTTCGGCCCATCTCTGCTGTGCATACGGCGAGTTGGGCCGATGGGTCGCCTGTCGATCGGTGGTTCTACAGCAGGGGTTCGCTGTGGCGTGCTGACGGCTGGGTCCACATCGAGGGCCAGGAGCACGAACGGCACATCACCATCACGGCAACGTACGGCTATCCGGCTGTGCCTGAGATCGTTATCGGCACGGTGTGCGCTGAGGTGATCCGCTGGCTTGCCGTACAGCCGGGCGTCATGTCAGAGCGGGTAGGTGAGATGGAGATCAGCTACGGCGCGACTGCTCCGACTCAGGGCCTGTCTCCAGCTGCTCTAGCGGCGCTTCGGCGTTACCGGCGAACGGTTGTCTCCCGCGACGTATGGAGGCCACCTGTTCTTCGGTGATCATCTTGAGATCTGGAGGGCGCCGGTTGTCTCAGATGGGTACACGCGTCGGCGTGACTGGGATGCAGCTCGGCGGGTGTGGTCGGGGCCGGCAAGCGTCCAGCCGTACCGGGCCTATGAGGATCGCGACCCCAGCAACGAGACAACATCAACGATGTTGAACGCGTATCTGCCTGCATCCGCGGAGCCGGACGCCTCTGACCGCGTCCTCTATAACGGCGACTGGTACGACGTCCTCAGCGAACCCGCCCGCTGGGATCACGGACACCTGCGACATGTCGTCGTACGGCTCTGGGGGGTGAACACGTGAGCAAGTCCTATGAGATCGAGTGGGATCAGAAAGCTGTTTTCCGGCTCGAAGGCAGTCCCGAGGTGGCGGCCGAGGTCGAGGCGGCCACGCTCCGAATCGCTCGGCGGTATCGGTCTATGCTGAGCAAAGTCAACCGCAAGCGCCCCAAGGGCAATGCGACGGCTGCGGCGATCAACGTTCGCACCGGCCTCGTCTGGCTGGACGGCAAGCCCGTGGGCCTGATCATCCCTGATGCGGACGTGCCGTATCTCGCGATGCATGCGATGTACCTGGAGGTCGGTACGGAGAAGACACCGGCGCATCACTTCCTTCGGAATGCCGTAGCGAGGGAGCGCCTTGAGGATTGATCCGGCCGCGGTCCTGCACTCGTACATCACTGGTCTGGCCGAGTTCGCTGACGTCATGGTGTCTGTGTCGATGATCGGCCGCACGAAGGGCATGCCGTCGATCGTGCTTGATCCCACGGGCGGCTATTGCGTCGTTCGGCATCGAGCGGACCGGGCCGAGTTCACGATCAACAGCTACGACTCAGCGGTAGCGAGTTCCGCCGCTCGGGCCTTTGCTCTGCGGGATCACCTCCTGGAGGACCTGCCGGGCCGGGTGGCCGGCGGCGCCCTGGTCCTCGATGTCGTCGAGGTTCATATGCCGTTTTTCCTTCCCGATATGACGTCAGGGGAGTTCCGGCATGTGCACAGCATTGCGGTCTATCTGACAGAGGCTTCTCTCTAGGAGAGGCTGCCAGACGGGTCGGGAAGAGTGTGGCTTCCGAAGCAACTTATTGGTAGACGACTATTTCGTTCATGCCAGGTCGTTAGAATCAGGACACGATGACTTCGATTAATTCCATGAACATCACTGTCATGGCATGACGAGCGTCATTCGCTTCCTCCAGGCACAGACGAAGTTCACTCAGCTGTTCAGCGGTCCTTTCTTGTGCAAGGAGGGCCGCCCGGATCTGCATAGTGGCCTGGGAAAGAGCCACCGACGTCACGCCCACTTCAACCCGCACCGCCTCCCCTCTCCTGAGATTCATTTCATCGGACATATTCCTATAGCGGGTAGAACTGGATCTTGACTGTGCCACGACACCGAAACCATCTTGCATCGCGCCATCTAGAGCAGCCTGTGTCGCACTTCGCAGCGGAGACACGTGGCGATCAAAATGCTCCACCGTGACATCTTGTCCGTGCTCCAAGTCCTGGAGTATGCGATCAAGTATCTGGCTCCACTCACGGGCCGTAGTCCGTACAAGGACAATCCGTTTGATGGCGGTCTCTCGCCGTGAGATGGCCTTGGCCTCCTCGATCCGCATACGCTCCTCCCACAGCGACCTGCGTAATCTCTGTTCATCGAGGCGTGCTTGCTGTTCCCGGTACTCGCGTTCCTCAGCTGCCGCTTGAGCTGCCGCAGCTTCCGCTTGAGCTGCCGCCTGCTGCTCAGCACGCAAGCGCATTCTGTCGTGTGCCGCTGTCTGTCGCTGTAGGCGCAGCGGGCCCCAGTATGCTGCCGCGGCAGCGACAAGCGATCCCCCTAATGCGCCGAGCACCCCGTACACCGCTTCCGACATGAAGCCACCATGCCCGAACCTTCACGGTGCGCGCTAGGGGGCTGGCACTGCTGCGTCAGGCGACGCGGTGGAGCACCTTAGGGCGGCTTCCGGATCTACTCATCTCACCTCTTCCTTTCACGCGGTCATCGATGCGGTGGCCGCCTTTTTGTTGCCCTCACACTTAGGAGATCTATGCCCGCTGTCGGTAATGATGCTAAGCAAATCAGGTTCGCTCCCAATGGTCAGGTGTGGGCGCACTTCGGCGCGCTCCCTTCTGGTTCTCTGCCTGCGGACGTGGATGCTGACCTCAAGTCTCTCGGGTTCATCCCTCTCGGCTATTCCAGTGAGGATGGCACGGAGATCACTCCGAAGGTCGAGACGGAGGAGCTTTCGGTCTGGCAGTCCTCTGTCCCAGTGCTGCGATACGTCAAGTCCGCGTCTTTTCAGGTCAAGTCGACTTTGATGCAGGTGAATGACGTCACGACTCGACTTTTCTACGGGTCGGAGTGGGTGAAGGTCACTCCGAAGAATGGCAGCGGCCGGGAACAGTATCGGCTCGATATCTCGTCTAACCCGGACCTCGCAGAAATCTCGCTCGTGGTCGATTGGAGCGATGACGCCGCAAAGTACAGGGCCGTGATCGGTCGGGCCATGGTCAGTGACCGCGGTTCCATTTCCCTGACCCGCACCAAGAACCAGAGCTACGAGCTCACCATGGATGCGCTCGATTCCTCAGGCAGTCTCGGCTATCTCCTTACCGATGACCCGTCGGTTGCCTCGGTTGCCACCGTGCGGCTTTCTGCCAGCACGCTGGAAGCAGGAAATGGCACTCCTCTGTCTGGCTCTGGTTTCGATAAGACAGCCGACGTGACCGGTAGCGCGGTCTGAGTTAGGGAGGAAGAGATATGCCGAAGGTTGCTGTTCTGGATGCCAATCTCAATGCGGTTGAGGGCATCGTGGTCACGATCGATAACAACAAGACGGATGACAAGGGTTCGCTCTCTGGCACGGTAACTGTTGCTGAGTCGGTGCCTGCCGGCGCGTACACGGTGACTGTCACGGAGACGGCTGACAGCACGGTCCATGCGAGCGCCACTCTTACGGTGACGGCTAAGCCGACCCCTAAGGTCGCCGTTTCGCCTGCCTCGTTTCAGGGTGGCGGGACGGCGACTCTATCCGGTACCGGATTCCACACGTCGGCGGCCATGACGGCTGACTCCTCGAAGGACTGATCAGTATGGATACTAGGGACCGTCATCCAAGCACTTCTTGCGTCGCACGTCACTTTGATTATGAGCATCTACCCGAGGATATCCAGGCGGTAAGCCGACTCTTCCATAATCTGGCTGAAAACCTCGTAGAGGAACTGCCGGATAGCCCGGAGTTCACGGTTGGCCTCCGAAAGCTGTTGGAGGCGAAGGACTGTTTCGTCCGTGCTGCCTTCGACTGTGCGTCCTGACTTATTTAACTCAAGCCTTGCGGGGCTGGCTCTAATCGCCCCGCCCCTTTCTCTCTCTCATTGGAGCTCCCTTTGGCTACTCAGGCCGCTAAGAAGAACACCACCGCGAAGAAGGCCGAGGCCACCGATAGCCCGACTGAGATCGAGTTTCAGGGCCTGACTCTCATGGTGCAGGCTAAGAAGAAGCTGCCGCTTGACCTGCTTGAGGCGATTGAGGATGACCGCGGTGAAGTGCAGATCATTCGGGCGATCCTCGGACCGGACCAGTGGGCTACTTTCAAGACTCTGAATCCGACCATTGAGGACTTCGAGGATCTGGCCACGCGGGTTGCTGACGCTGCGGGATTTGGTGATTCGGGAAACTGATCCGAACCCTCACTGTGGTGAGGGATTACAGCGATGAGCTAGAAGCCGATCTACTAGAGGTCTTCGGCATTGACCTACTGGACCTTTGGAAGGGTCGGCTATCGCTCCGCAGACTGCATGTCCTCATCTCGTCGCTTCTGACTCGGCAAGGATCTGGGGCTTTGGTGGCTGCTATCGATCCGTCGGCGATCTGGTCGCATGAGGCACACATTCTCGCTCGGATCTCTGATGCCCTGGAAGCGTCGAACTTTCTCTTCATCCGGGCTAACTGGGATGAGAGCAGTGGTCACGCTCCGCCTGAACCGCCTGATCCTATGTGGCGTCCGGGCATTGCGGAGATTGAGCCTGAGCCGGCGGCCATGGCCTCCGGTACCGAGCTTGCCCAATGGTTCGGGGAAATGAACGCACTTTAGATAGGTAGGGGGCCCGCGTGGCTGGTAGGGATGAGGGCATACCCGTAGCGCGGGCAAAGGTCCCTGTTCAACCCAAGCTTGATCAGTCTGCCGCTGCTGCCATGAAGCGGCAGACCGTAAACGCTCTCTCGGCTGCGGGAGATGAGGGCGGCCGGGCTTTCGACAAGGGTCTCGTTCCTCGGGTGACTGCCGCACTGCGGAGCATGGTCACAGAGACTGACGCAACGGCACGGCGCTCTGAGGCGGCGCTCTCTGGAGCGGCTACGCGGGCAGCTCAGGCACAGGCCAGGGCTATTGAGTGGGTGACCGAGAAGGAGGGCCAGGGTGCGGCGGCGGCTGTGCGACTGGCTTTCAATGCCGCTGATGAGAAATACAGGGCTCTTCAGGGCCTGTCTGCTAGGCATCGTGCGGTGCTTTCCACCATGGGCCGCGAGGAAGAATCGGCCGTAAAGGCCATGGTGCGAGCCTCACAGCTCGGCGAAGCGCGCAAGCAGCAGGCTTTCAAAGAGACCGGATTTCAGTACAAAGCCGTTCTCCGCGAGAATCGCACGGCGCTTCAGGCGAGCTTGCGTGAGGGTCTGCGGGACTACAAGGCTGCGAAATCGCAGGAGATTGCGGCTGAGCGACAGGTAACCGTCGACTACAAGGCCGAGTTGACGGAACGCTTGGCGGCGCTTCGTACCGAGCTCGCTGCCGCGACAAAGGCCGAGGAGGCTGCCGCAGCGAGGCAGGCCGGGATTGTTGCGACGATGAGTGCCAGGTGGCGCCGCGGCAGTCAGCACATTGAGCATATGGGCGCGCAGTCTGCCGAGTTGGCTACTCTGCTCACTCACAATGTGGTGGCGCCGCTGACTTTGGCCGGCGGTGCAGCCGTAAAATTCGGTATCCACGCAACGGACTCGTTCGACCGTGCCGCAAATTCACTCGGCGGGTTGGGCGTCTCGATCACGGCTACTGGCAAGCTGCTCAACAATCTCCAGCAATTCGCCATCAATAGCTCGTTCTCGCTCGACGACATGAACGAATTTGCTCCGCAGTACGTTCGCATTCTGACGTCTCATGGCACGTCGCCGGATAAGGCGGCCGAATCGTCCGAGAAGCTGATCAAGGCTGTGGCCAACAATGCGGCGAAGGGTGGCATTACTGACCCCGCCAAGCTGTCCAGAGCTATGCAGCAGCTCACGTACATCATGGACACGGATAAGCTCACGCTGCGGAATCTTAAGCCCTTTGAAACCGCAACGAACCTGTCTATGCAGCAGACCGCAACGCTGTTCGGCTACGAGGACAAGGGCGGCGTTAACCTAATCAAGAGCCCAAAGCAGCATTGGGCGAAGAAGGGCAAGAAATGGGTTAAGGACAACGGCGGCCAGTACATACAAGACGGCTTCAAAGACGGAAAGCCGAACTATGTAGAGGACAAGGGCACCAAAGGCAAGGAGCAGAGTGCAGCCGCTCAGCTCATGGCGGATATCACCGCCAGTTCTGCACCGAGCGGAAAGCAGTTTATAGAGAAGCTGATCGAGTCGGGTGGCGATATTGGGGATTCCGCCAAACGCGCCCAGACTGCCACGATCGCGGGTCGAATCCAGGGCATGAAGGAATCGGCCGAGCGCGACCTGATGGGGCTCTTTGCGGAGCGGGACGAGGATGGACAGTTCAGGGTGCGACGTGATCCCGATAGCGGGATGCTCACGCACGTACAAACTGACCTGTACAAGGAAGTTCTTAAGGTCCTCAGCGGGCTCACGGAGCTTTGGAAGACGGTCCTTCCTGGCCTCAAGGTAGCGGCGAAAGCCTTTGTCGACGGTCTGAATCGTGTCGTCACAATCGCTACTGACGTAGCTAAGTTTGTGGCCGACCATCCGGCACTTCAGGGATTCCTGAAGACACTGATCTCATTCTCCGTAAAGGCTCTCCCGCTCCTCATCGCGTTCGGCGTCACAGCCAAGATACTCGGCAAAGTCGGCAAGCTGGTTGGCGGCTTGGGGAGTTCAGCCAAATCCTTTGGCAAGGCGCTCACGGGTGGGGCGAAGGGTGTCACTACCCTGGTTCGAGGAACCAAACACGTGGGCACTGGTTTCGTGAAAAGGGCGCGCGGTGGTCGGTTCTCTGACGGCTACCGTGATTCTCGCGCCCGCAGTCGGGACGCCAAGGAAGATGGCTGGGGATGGTCGAATCGACTTCGCCAGGAGCGCGACAACGCCCGTCTGCGATGGGGTGCGGGCAAAGAAAGTACGGTCCGTGGGTACGCCCGTGCCGCAACTCAGGCAGGCTCAGGCGGACTGATCGATTGGAACGATCGTGACCGGCGCCGAGCTGCACGACAGCGATACCAGGGTGAGCGGCGCGCTCTTCGGTCAGCCGACCATCGACAGCCGCAGACTGCTGCCGACTGGTCCCGCCTCATCCAGTCGGAACGCCGCGGGCGCGACAATGAGGCACGGTGGGCTGACGAGCGGCGGAGCGGCCGGCAGCGGGATCGTGACGAGTACCGGGCTCGCCGAGCATCACGCCCTTACGTCCTGGACCACCGAGACGAAGACGAGTACGCGCAGAGGCGACGTGATCGGCGTGCCACCAACCGCGCTGCCGCCCGTGACCATCTGCCTGCTGTTCCTCAGACGCAGAAGCAGCGCATAGAGATTGAGGTCGACTCGGCAGAGAAGGCCATCAAGTCCGTGGACGAGCGGCTAAAGCTTCTCGCCCAGGAGATCAAGCGCATCAATGATGTGCGCCTGGATCATATCCGCACGGAGTTTGATGGCAGCACGGTGTCTGTCTCGCATTCTGCCGTGAAGGCAGACGAGGCAATCCAGCACATCAAAACGCTGGGGGTTGCGGCTCTCAATACCGCGGACCTGTCTCCGATTCAGGGCAGGCTAGCGGGCGTTGAGGGCTCTGTGGCGCACTCCGCGATGAAGGCGGAGACGGCAGTCACACAGGTCAAGACGCGCGGCCTGGAACCTCTGAATGGTCTCAGCCTTGGGCATGCTCAGTCTGAGCTGAATGGGCCTGAGGCATCCGTTACGCACTCTGCTGGAGCGGCTGAGCGAGGCGTGTCCAACGTCCGCACTGCTCTTACTCAACTCAATGAGACAGCTTCGACAGCGCACGTGCGGAATGAATTTGATGGGGCGAACGGCTCTCTCAAACAGTCCGTTCAGGAAGCCAAGGCATCTGTTACTCGGCTCGCGACCGCGATACGCAATCTCAAAGACATCAACTTTGATGCCATCAAGAGAAAGTTGGTGGGAGCGAGCAGCCTCAGAACGGCTGTCAACGAGGTAAAGAATGCGGTCGGGGTTCCGTCGGGCACATCCGGCCTCAACCCCGCTTTGAATAAGATCAACCGTGTCTCCTTCCGCACTGCTGAGTCTCGGCTGAAGGGCCTGAAAGACACTGTCGACAAGGTCACCAAGGCGACTGGCGCTCTCGGTGCGGCCCTCGCTGCCGTAAACAAGGCGACAGGCGGAGATGAAAAGGGCGGAGGCGGAGGAAAGGGCAAGGGCGGCAAGGGCAAGGGCAGCAAGGGGCGGTCGCTTGCTCCTCGTGGGTACGTTGACTACGGCGTACACGCGTCGTACGGCGGCGGCTCTATCGGACCTGGGGCGTCTGCGGGGGCCAGCTCGGGGACGAGCGGGGCAATGTTCGCTATGGCTTCCCCGAGTATCAGCAGCTCGGCAAGCCGCGGTGGCGGTAGCGGTCGAGGCGGGTTCTCCAAGCTCTTTGGCGGCCTGGACGAGCTCCGCCGGCTCCTCGACCTGACCAGCCTTGCCCGCACTGCCACAGCAGCGGTTGGGCTGGACAAGGCAACAACCAAACTCGGCTCGACCGGTGCCGGCGTGCGTTCCTGGGTGGGCCGTAAGGCCACTTGGGCTGGAGGCCAGTTTTCCGGCCTGCCCGACAATCTCACTGACTGGCTGTCAAAGAAACTGCCTCCATGGCTGGTGAAACAGCCTGAGGGAGCACCCTGGACGCAGCTCGCGGGTCTGGCTATGGGTGTTGCTGGTCCAGTGGTCGGCCAGTCCTTTATGGACAACGTGTATCACGGGCACGGCAACGTCGTCGGCCGTGCAAAGCGCATGGTTGGCGGAGTGTTCTCGATGGACACGCTCGAAGCGGTCTTCGACAACCTCACCGAGATGATCAAATCTCTGGTTGATGGCGTTGATGCACTGCTGGATCTCGCGGGCCGCTTTGTTACCGATCCGGGCGGAGTGCTCGGCGACCTGAAGGCGTACGCGTCAGAGTTGTTCGGCGGGTTCATTCAGATGTTCTCCGATTCGTTCAGTCAGCTCCGGTCGTTCCTTGCCGACCCTTCGGAGTTCGCAAAGGAGATTGCTCAGGATCTACTCAATGGGCTCAAGGAAGCACTCCCCAACTTGGATGGCCTCTTCGATTTCTCGAAGGGGTATGCGCGGGGCGGAGTAGTTGCGGGCTACTCGCCGGGGCGGGATTCGGTGCCTTCTCTGCTGTCTCCTGGCGAATCTGTGTTGCGCCCGGAGATCACGCGGCTTCTCGGTACAGACCGGGTTGACGGGCTGAACGCTGCTGCGCGCGGCGGCAACTTTAAGTCGTTGGCAGAGCAGATCGAGGAGGTTTGGCGGACACTCATTCAGCCGTCCTTTGTCGCTATGTCGGACGAGGTACGAACCGACCTCTCCCCGACTACGACGCAGTACAGGACGACATCAGTCGACGCCTGGGCGGCCATCGGCAAGAGCGTCCAGGACGCTTGGCAGTCTTCCGCCCTGCCGACTATGACGGCCTGGACCTTGCAGCTCCGAGGTGACCTCACTGCTGCTGACCGTGAGTTCCTGGCCTCCAACGGGATCACGTGGACTCAGGTAAGCCAGCAGATCGACCGTTCGGCCTCGACGTCTCGCGGGTCGTTCTCGTCGCTTGGTAGCGGCCTCGGCGATCTTGAGTCGATGTTCCGCAGTACGGCGTCATCCATCAAGAGCGTGTGGCAGAGCGCCATGTCATACGTGGACTCGGCGACCAGGAGCACGATCAGCGGACCCTACAACCGCGGCGTCGTGGGTATGACGTCCTCGATGGCCGGGCTTGCCGGCTCGTCGGCTCCACTGAAGGCGTTGCAGTTCGCGCATGGCGGGATCGTCCCCGGCTACTCCCCTGGTCGGGATGTTGTGCCGGCCGTGCTCTCTCCGGGTGAAGGAGTCCTCAGGCCGGAGGTCGTTCGAGCCCTTGGGCACACCACGATTCAGGAGTGGAATCGTGCAGCTCGCATGGGCGGAAACCTGTTCGCCAACGGCGGGATCGTCAAGCCGCTTGCGTGGAAGGGCGAGAGCGGCGCCGGATGGGTACACGCTCACCAGGGCGATCCGTACGAGGGCTATGCCGATGCTCTCTCGCATGGCTGGTCTCAGAACATCGAGGCCATGACCAAAGCGGTGGGCGACGCCTTCGGAACGATGGGCAGGCTCAATGGCGGAGTAGTCGACCACTTCAAGGGATCAGTTCTTGAGTGGGGAAAGTATCTCGATGACCATGTGGGCGGCGCGTCCGCAGCCGTGAAGGAGGCACAGAAGGAACTCGGCTATACCGAGACCGGGCCCAATCTCGTGAAATACAACCAGTACAACGGAGAGGAGTGGTGCGCGGATTTCATATCGTGGGTGGTCGACAAGGCCGGGGCCAACTCCTCGTACTGGAACAGTCCGCAGGGCACTCCGGCCAACCGTTGGCCTTCCGTCGCTACATGGAACACCGAGGCCGCGGGCTCACGTATCAGCGCCTCTCAGGCTCGTGCTGGCGACATCGTGACCTATCGAAATGGTGGCCACATTGGGCTAGTTGAGTCTGTTGCGAATGGCGTCCTGCATACGATTGAGGGCAACGTTGGTCCGACTGTTCGGAGGCTGACTCGCGGCCTGTCTGACCCTGATCACGTCTTCCGTGCACGGGGTGCCGGCATCGAGGGAGCCAGCTTCTCCGGCTGGCCGGGTGCCTACGCAAGCGGCGTCACGATCCCGGATGCGGGTGGTCTGGATGGTGGCACGCCTGCACAGAATCGGGCGGTCGCTAAGCAGCTGCTCAAGCAGATGGGTTGGAGCTCGCAGTTCGGCGCTCTGGATTCCATATGGTCCCATGAGTCCGGATGGAACCAGTTCGCCAAGAATCCCGACAGCGGAGCGTACGGCGTCGGTCAGGCTCTTCCCCCATCGAAAATGGCGACGGCTGGCAACGACTGGCTCACCAACGCTGTCACGCAGATACGTTGGGGTCTCGGTTACATCAAGGAGCGCTACGACGATCCCGAGCGCGCTTGGGACTTCTGGCAGCGGCATCACTGGTACGCCAAGGGCACCAGGAGCGCGTCACCAGGTCTCGCCCTGGTCGGCGAACGCGGCCCTGAGCTGGTGGAGATGAGGGGTGGCGAGCGTGTTCACACTGCTGCCGAGACTGCCAGCATGCTCGGCGGTCGTCCGGTCACGGTGACGATCAACGCCGCACCTGATGTGCCGACAGAGCAGACGATCATGAGGGCCCTGGAGAGGGCGCACATGATGCATGGTCTGTAGCGGAAGCCCCCATCTCCGACGGACACCACACGGCCTCCCGCCAACCCATGGCACTCTGTTGCTCTCTGGATGGTGAGGGGGCCGTGTGGTGTCCGAAGTGGACAACAAGATCACGCAGACAACAGCGCATGGCGTCGTGCTCCAAGGACGCGACATCAGCCAACTACACTTCGGTGATTCCACAAGGACATATGAGATAGACGGAAAAATCTGGGACCGGCGCTTCGAGGTGATCTCCGAGTTTACTCAAAAGTGGAGAGCCTTTCGAGCATCTATGGTGAGTTACCATAACGTCACACTCGACCAAGAGTTGGCGGTATCACCTGACGGTCAGATTTGGGATGCAATTTCCCAGATCGATGACATGATCGTGCGTATGAGGGTATTGGGAATGCGCACCGAAGGCCCTTTGGCGGACATAGCACAAATGGCTAGGGCCTTGGCTGGTTTCCTAGAGACGCAAGGCAGGCCCATGCTCCCCTGCCCCATCGGGCATAATGGAGAGAACACTAGACGCCAGTTTCTGACATTCATCGATTTTGACTTTCAGCGTTTCTGCAACGCAGCACAAGAAGACCTCTCTACAAAGCAAGCGGACTAACAGAGGTCGACAGAGCATTGTGGGACATAGAGGATGTAACCTCTATGCCCCACTGTCATGAGGTATAGATTTGGGGCAGTATCGAATCATCATTCGGGATAGCCAGCTAGTTCCGATTGGGATGATTGATGACTATCTAGAGTTCACCGCAGTGCTCAAGCATTGCGACACCGGGCAGTGGACGCTAAAGGTTCAGGCTGGCCGCCCGCACTCTGAGCTTCTTCAGCCGGGTTGCGGCATTGTCGTCTATCGAGATGGCATAGAGAGGCCGATCCTGTCCGGTCCGATTCAGGGCATTCAAAAATACTGGACGGTCGACACCGACTCGGGCGCCGGCGCACTTTTCGTATCGGGAACTGATGACAATGCCATCATCCAGGGTCGTGCCTGCTATCCCGATACGTCGAGTCCGCTCGACAAGCAGTCGAAGACCGCGGATGCGGCATCGGACCAGTTGGCATCTCATGCTCTGCAATCTCTGATCGACCGGAACTGTGGCGTGTCAGCGCTCGACGGTCGGAGGCCATTTCACTATGTCACGCCGACAGCTACCGGATCATGGCGGTATGACGAATATGGTCCGGTCACGCCGTATAGCGTACGTTTCGATAATCTGCGTGACGCGGTGAAGGCCATTGCGGAGTCTGGCAATATCGGGTGGCGCAACATTTATGAACCCGAGAGTCGGTATATCAGGCTCGACACGTTCCCTCTTCAGGACCGTACCGACTCGGTGCGATTCTCGCCTGAGCTCGGGAATCTCAAAGAGTACGTGTACAGCATGACGGCCCCCAAAGCCACTCGGGTCATTGTGGCCGCACAGGGTGAGGGGCGTGAGCGCTTCATTCGCTCGTACGTCGACAGTGACAGTGAGGCGTATTGGGGGTTTACCGCAGAGCTCTTTGTTGATGCTCGGGATATTCCCGTGAAGAAGGGCAAGGACGGATCGCCCGTTCTGGCGAGCGAGGTGGATTCCGGCACTACGCTCCAGGCCGCATTGGTGACTATGGATCAGCGCGGCCAGACCGCTCTAGCGGAGAATGCGCCTCAGGGCAATCTCCAGGTCTATCCCATTGATACGCCGAGCTGCACGTTCGGCCGCGACTGGTGGATAGGAGACAAAGTCACCTGTCTCGTTGACGGCACTGTCCATCAGGACATCGTGCGACAGGTGACGATCTCAGATACGGCCGAAGGATCGACTATCACGCCGAATATCGGCAACCAGGGCACAGAGGCACCCACCAACGTTTTCGGCGAGATCAAGGCGCTATGGAAAAGGGTGAACCTGCTGAGTACGAGGATGTGATGCGATGCCGATTCCCGCCCAATACGACTATTCGACGGATGGCGGCAATCCAACCGGCGAGACGTATACACCAGTCCGCTGGGCTCGTTCTTTCGTCACGTGGACAGGTGCGAATGGCGACACGATCCCGCTCACAGGCGACATTGCGTGTGCTGTCGAGCCTGCGGGCATAGGGATTACGTGGGGGCCTGCCGGCCTCGGAATGCCCTCGTACGACCTCAAGGCCGATCAGCTACCCAACATGGATGGCGGCTTGTTCCGATCCGTTCGGGCCACCACTCGTGACATCACTATTCCGATCGCGATTCGGGGAGTCGACCGCGAGAGCGCCACGCATTTGCACAACCGGCTTCTCCGAGCACTCAATCCGCATAGCGGGCCGGGCTGGATTACCATCACTGAGGGCGACGGAATTGCCCGCCATCTTGAGTGCTACTACGTTTCTGGCGCTGAGGGTGCCGAGACTCAGGACAACGCCGGTTTCCGGCACATCAAGTATCCGCTTGTCCTGCGGGCCATGGACCCCTACTGGTACAGCAATGCCGAAAGGCAATACGACTGGCACCTGTCTCAGGGTGCCGCCAAGCCGTTTCTATCCAATTCTGACTACCCTGGCTTTTTCCCTCTGCGGATCAGCTCAACGGCGTTTTCCCCTGACGGGCTCGTTGACGTATTTAACGACAGTTCAGTTGAAGCCTGGCCGGTATGGTCGTGCGTGGGTGCTGCTACTGGCCTATCTCTCGAAAACATCACCACAGGTCAGGCATTCCGGATGCAAGACGAGTACACCATCCCTGCAACTCGAACGATGGTGGTCGACACGAGGCCCGGAGTGAAGACTGTCGTTCAAGACGGCGCGAACCTATGGCCGCAGATGAAGGCCGATTCGGCCCTGTGGTCTCTCCAGCCTGGAAAGAACCGACTCAAGGTGACCGCGGGCGGAGTCAATCTGAATACGCTGATCCGCCTGCATTACGTACCCCGCTACCTCTCATACGTCGGCGGCTGAACAGGAGATGATCCATGACTGAAACTTCTTGGCCGTTCGACAGTGGCGACGGACAAAAAGTCGACGCGCAACGCTGGCAGACCCTCACCGCTCCGGCCGCCCCGAGTGGTGTCATCGGCCGTTGGGGAGATGCAGCGTTGTCGGTCTCGGTATCGACCGCCCAAACTGCGGCAGTCGACGTTGCTCCTGGCCGTGCTCTAGTGAGGGGCTTTGCCTACCAGGCGGACCAGGCGGTGACTCTGCCGCTCAGCAGGCAGACAGAAGCGCAACCGCGCATTGACCTCGTGGTCATCGAGGTGGACATGGCCAACAGCAGGGCCTCCGCGAAGGTACTCAAGGGTCAGCCGGCGGTGGCTCCGCAGCCTCCAGGCGTACGGCAGATCGATGGGGGCATCTGGCAACTCCCTCTTGCTCAGGTGACAGTCAAGCGAGGAACGACCGTCGTAGAGTCGATCCGCGATGTGCGGACTCTCTTTGATGCTGGGCGCCCTCCAGCAGTCAATGACGTCGATATCCCCAGCAATCCAGTACCTGGCGATATGGCGTACTACCGGAGCCGCAATACCGGAGCTGAAGAGCTACACATGTACGCAGCTCAGGGCGGCTGGTCGATCGTGAGCGCCATCGGCAAAATGCGTACGTACACGCCGCGGCTCAACTGGAATGGTGGACGCTATAGCGCTGTCGGCCACTATCAGTGGATCTCATCCAACACGATGTGGTTTACGGCGAACATCACCAACACGAGCAACGTCACTTGGGGTGGTGACGGTAAAGCGCTCGACATCTCCCTACCCACTAAAAGCCGCGGCGGCATTTGGCAGATGATGACGGCGAGCCTCTACAACAACGATGCAGGGGTGACGCCGTATGAGGGCATGCCGAACTATCTCGTTGGCTCGGCTTTCATTCACGGCGGCTCGACCTGTCAGCCGGTACTCCAGTCTTACCGCAGTTTGATAGCGGGCGGAGACTGGTGGACGCGGTTCCCTAAGGGTTCAACGATGGTCGTCACTGGTGTCTATGAGGCTGACTATTACCATGAGGGGAACTGATGGCACGCCACCTATTCGCAGGCACGACAGACACGGCGGCCGAGACGAATACTGGTGCCCGGCTGCCCAATTCGACGGGAACCGTGTGGGCTTCCGGGGAACCTGACGCCGACCAACTGACAGATCTTATCGACACCAACGGCAATCCAATGTCGATGCTCACTGCGGATGCGAATGGCATGATCCCGGCATTCATGGGCCCGGACGGCATCAGCTATCTATGGCTCGACTTCGGTGCCGGCCGCTACATGACACTGTCGACTGACGTCGCTCGGCTCCTGGACGAGCACATCACCGGAACCGACCCGCACGGCGATCGGCAGTACGCGGACAGCCTCTTTGATCGCGCAGTTCCGAAATCGGGGGCGAGCGTCACGAGTCCAGCCGGACGGGATTGGCTGAGCGTCCGCGTTTCCGGAGAGGGGGACGGGGCTGGACACGTGTACCAACTCACTGATGGCGAAACCTCGTTCACACGTCTCGCTAACGATGGCACGATGACCATCGATAGCGTGGGTCCGCAGACACCTCTTTCTATCGGTGCGCCAATTCCCGTCGATGCTGCGTTCATTGTCTGCCGGACGGGTCGAGCTAGCTCATCTGCTGATGGGGCTGCGTTCGTGGTCAAGGGCGACGGCTCAATAGTCACGGCCGGAACGGTCAACGCTCGGAATATCGGCACGGCGCGCGTCTATTCCGGTCCGACTCCGCCTGAGCATCCGAAGATTGGTGACGTGTGGGTGCAGTATGCCGAATAGCGCACACGTCTACTCCGGAGGCAAGTGGATCAAGGCAGCCACCAACACTGCGAGCAAAGGTGGCGGCTGGGCGGAAAGCCCTCCGCGGATCTGGGATGGGCATGAGTGGCGTACCGCCAAGCCGAGTCCGGTTGAATTTCCGCAGCTTGCCCAGAGCACGAGTGCCAGCTACACGGCCACGGACATAGCGACTCTCCGCCTGCCGGATCAAATACGCCTGTCAGACACTGTGGTATCCGTCTGTGCCTCCTATGCAGACTCGCCGCCTGTACCGCCACGCCGATTCAAAGCGGGCAGTCCAGAGATGGAAAACGACCCACGGAGATTGAGCTACGGTCAGACCTTCGATCCGACCAAGTTGCATTTAAAGGTGTCGGCCTTCGAATGGACTCCCGATAAGGGCCGGTCGATCTCGTGGCGTGTCAGTGGCTCTCGGGACACGAACGCAGTCGTGATGAACCTGATCTACCGCGGCGCCGACGCCACTGCTTTCCCCACTGATCCCATCGTGGACTACAACACGGCCATGGGTGCCGATCAGATGGCCTTGCAGGCCGGCACCGACTTCCAGTCCCTCTATATAGCCATGGCGTTGTCACAGGACCTCACGGGCGTTCGATGGCCCAAGGGGTTCACCAACACAGCTGAGGTTGGGGGCCAGTTCGGCGACTTGCAGGTTCACATGATGACGGCCCACACCGTGGGAGCTCCTGCCTCTCCTGGCGTGCTTCAGCTCGATGCCACCGTGCCAGAGCTCGCCGTCGCCCTGGTGACGATTCCCGGCAGGCCCAACCCGGATGGACATGGCGTGTGGATTCTGGGCGACGAGTCCGCATCCGTTCTCGGACAGACGACCTATCTGGAGTGATATGCCTGCCCCAACACTCGGCAGCTGGTCGACGCGCGAGGTCGTCACCGCGGCGAAGCTGAACGCACAGGTGCGCAATCCATACCGCTACCTCTCTGCCATGCCGCAGCTCTCCTGCCGCGGTGTGGTTGCGGGTCAGAGCGTGCCGCGAGGACAGCGCGCCTACATCAAGTGGGCGGCGCCAAATCTCGATGGCTTCCGGCCCGACTCAGCAAGCCAGTGGTTCACGGTCCCGGATACCGGTATCTACATCGTGACTGCGACGCTCACACTCAAGGCCGGGGCCATCCAGCTCGGTGGCGACGGCATCGCGATCTTCATTGCCAAGAGGGCTACGAGCGGCACGATCACGAGCATCGCGGCCGTGCGGGAGATCATGCAGCAGCAAGACGGCATCCAAGTCGTCTCGGCAGTCGCCGCCGTGCACTTCCAGGCCGGAGAGGCCATCGCGACAGCCAGCTATCTGGACTCGCGCTCACCCAGCTCGACCTACAACCTTCAGTCCGGCGAGTGGGAAGGGCTGTTCTCAGCGGTGATGGTCGGCCCCGGAACTACCTCGTTCAGCGCGCCAACCGCGCCGCCTCCAGCGATGGAGACGTGGACCGATGGCACTCGTATCGGCCCGGCTGACATGACTCGCCGGATCACGGCTCCCTTGCAGGCGCTCTACAGTCCGGCGCGGTTCGCCTGTCGCGCAGTATCCCCATATAGCTCTCCGTCCAATGTCGGCCGGCAAGTGTCCTGGGCGACAGCCGAGTTTGAGCAGTGCGGCGGATGGGCTCTCAGCAGGGACGGAACCGCGGTGACGGTACCGGCCTCGGGCGTCTATCTGATCTGCCTCTCACTGGCCATCCAACGCGATGGGACCGCGGGGCCGTATGGAAGTTGGCAAGTCAACCTGCTGCGCAACGGCCAATTGGTGTCTCTTCACCAACGCCAAAACACCGGCAGTAGCTATGGTTCATCGACTATGGCCACGGAGGTGGTCTACCTGAACGCGGGTGACACCGTTTCTACTTATTTTATCGGCACAGGCACCGGGCTCACATGGCGGAACTTTTGGAACGGGCCGAACACGGAATCGTGGGACACGTTCGCTGCGGTCATGCTCGCTCCCACAGCTACCAGCATGGAGGCATAGGCCATAGACCTTGCTGACTGGACGTCCCGTGACCTCGTAGACGCTACTAAACTCAATTCCCGTAGCCGTGACGCCTACGCGTATCTATCTAATCCAGCGCGGCTGACCGTAGCCGGATTGAGTAAGATCACCGGCATCCCCAATGACGGCTCGTACATGACGCTGAGATGGGACTCAGTCGCCCAGCATGGCGGATGGTCGGCGAATGCCAATGCGTCCTTTGCGGTCCCGGAGACTGGGCACTATCTCATCCTGGCAGACTTCACCGCTCTCACTCCCAAGGACATGTCTAAGAAGCCAGCTGTGCGACTTGCTGCCATAGCTTCTGATGCCGGCGGAGACAGGGAACTTGCCCGGTCTTTCGACTCGCCCATGGTTCCTAACACGTACCTCACGTCCTCGCTCCGCAGCCTCGTACCTCTCAACAGTGGGGAGGAGCTTTGGTTTCGTGTCAATGCTCCAGCTGGCACAGGTGCGTGGGAGGTCTCGCCCGGCTTTCGCGAATCAGAGCAGCTCAACCGCGCTTCGGCGGTACTCATCAGCCGCGGCGCCACTCAGTAAGGGGATGGTCCTGCACGACGACGACAACGGCATTGTCATCACTGCCACAGATATCTATCTGGAACTCCGGGCACTCTCACAGGACGTACAGCGGATAGGACAGGTCATGGATACCAACGCGAGTCGGCTCGATGACCATGAGGCGCGCATTCGTGGCATCGAGAAGTGGAAGTATGCCATTAGCGCATCGGTGATCACGTCTACGGCCTCGGTGATTGTGGCCATTGTTCAGATCTCACACAGCTAGCCAGCACAACCCGATACCCCAATTCTCGGACTCGCCGATGGCGGGTCCTTTTTCATGCCTACAGACAGGGAGACTCCACATGGCTGGAGCACATGCAATGATCAGCACCGCCAAGAAGTACGTTGGCTACAAGGAAGGCTCCGGAAACTCCAATCGCTTCTCGTCCGCGATGGGTCGACCGGCTGAGGAGTGGTGCGCGGATTTCACAAGCGCTGTTGCTGCGGAGTCGGGCAATGGTTCCCTCTTCCCGAACACCGCATCGTGTGGAGTCGCGAAGTCTTGGTTCCAGAGCCGCGGACGCCTTTCTGTGTATCCGGCGGTCGGAGCGCAGGTTTTCTATGGTGACTCGTCCTCGAAGTACGGGCCGGGTGGATCTCACACGGAGATCGTGTATGCCTATGACAGCACCTATATCTACACGGTAGGTGGCAACACGAACGACAACGGGTCAAGCACAGGTGATGGCGTCTACCGGCGTAAGGTCTCGCGGCACTCCGCTTGGACCGACAGCTACGGATACCCGGCATACCCGGAGGGGATCACGTGCGCTGATCCCTCGTGGAAGGGACGGGCCGGTGTCACGTACTTCGGC
Organism: Streptomyces sp. NPDC057654; assembly: GCF_042800135.1. Taxonomy (NCBI): domain Bacteria; kingdom Bacillati; phylum Actinomycetota; class Actinomycetes; order Kitasatosporales; family Streptomycetaceae; genus Streptomyces; species Streptomyces sp. NPDC057654. The sequence continues at coordinate 34,130 of NZ_JBHVHQ010000003.1, forward strand.
CAGGAGGCCAACGAGTCGGACATCCGACAGGGCGGGGGTTCGGTGCCGGCGCCCGGCGGCGGGTCCGCGGTTGTCATCGATGGCAAGTCATACGGGCCGGGCTCGACCGGCAAGCACATCACCGAGCTCGGTCAGCTCCTGGTGGCCGCCGGCTGCGGACGCTACAAGGAAGGCCCTGGCCCGGTGTGGTCGTCCGCCGATACGGAGTCGATGCGTGCCTATCAGCTGAAGATCGGCGATACCGGCAGTGCCGATGGGATTCCTGGTCCGAAGCAGCTGGCCAAGCTTCGAGCCGACTACGGCAAGCTGCACACCTACGCGATTAAGTCCGGGGACACGCTCTCTGGACTCGCGGTCAAGTTCAAGACCACCGTGACCGCGCTCATGAAGGCAAATCCGCAGATCAAGGATGCCGGGCTGATCCACATCGGTGATGTGATCACCCTTCCGTGATGGCAGGCAAGCACGCTACCCGCGCGACCACGTACGGGCTGATCACGTTTGTGAGGCGTCATCCCGCGAGGGTGTACGGCGTCGTGACATCCCTGCTGGCACTCATCGCTACCTACGTACCGCACATCCCCCAGGATGCGATCCTCGCTCTAGTGGGCGCGATCCTCTGGGGTGGTGGTGCTGTCCAGCGGTGCGAGGACGACAAGACCCGTAAGGCCAGTCAGGACCTGGACGCCGGCGCGCGACCACGTACGCCACTGGCCTGAACGCACGAATGCCCCCAAGTCGCTTCACATCGAGGTGACTTGGGGGCTAGTCGTGTTTCAGGGCATGCCGGGTGGAGCGTGTCCGCGTGGTCGATCTGCTGCACGACAACGAGCACCAGTAGCGCGCCGACCAAACACAAATGCCCCCGGCCTGCGTCGTCGTGACGCGGGTCGGGGGCATTCTTTGCGTTCCGGTCCTACTCTCCTATCTCTCTGTGCCTTCCTATAGGCGGTAAGGAAGGCACGGATTCAGGCATCCATGCCTTCCAACGAGGCGAACTATCTAACTAGCTAGATGCGTCTTCCCGCGCAACTTCGAGGTAGGGCCGGTACAGCCGTGGGTTAGGGTCCATCCTCAATTCGTGGCGCAGTCGTACATGCTCGCTCCGAAGAGAGCTCCGACAGTCGGCGCACATGAATTGATTTCCCGTGGGGGTACGAGTCGCCGGGCCCCGCCGCTTTCTGACGTCAACGCACGGTGCACACAGACCCGTTTCCGGGGAGATCGAATGCACGGTGTGCGTGTTCTCATGCCGACGCAGGCAGCCCCAGCACAGCCCACCACCCTCAATGTGCTCATAGATGGTGCGAGATCCCCCGGTTACGGTGTACTCGGATTGCACGAACGCGTGCGGCAATGACGATGCCTTCTCTATGGCACTCAGCCAAAGTGAGTCCCAAAAGGTCGCCTTACGTGCCCACGTGTGGCACGAACCATCGTGATCCTTTGGATTCGTGTATCTAGGCGTACAGCATGCCCACACTGTATATTTCCACGTTCCCACTGTGTGCCTCTCTCTTCAGGCTGTCCGGAATGGGCAGCCATGACAAAGGCGCGACCACCCCTCACAGGTGATCGCGCCTCCATCAAGGCCAACTATTCGTGTTAGCCCTTCAGCGGACTCATATCCACATCGGGGTTATGGATCTCGAACGCCCGCTGAATGGGCTGCGGGATACGCCCCTGATCAGCAATATCAAAGTCGTTGGCCTTTGCCCAGCTACGGATTTTCTGAACCAGCGCCTGACGCTTCGCACTGTGCTTCGGAGCACGTTCTACCGGAGCAGGAGCAGGAACAGCAGCCTGATACGAGACGTAATCGCCACCCTTGATCTCTGCGTTCCCAACGACCGCCATCAACATTTCTCGAATACTGTTGGCAGTCACGACAGTGGTATCCATCACGAACTTCACTCCGTCAATAATCAGAGTGAAGTCCTCTTCTACCTCATCACCCGTGAGCGGAAGCCCCGTCATGTCATCGGTGTAGTCAGTGACAGTACGCGTCTGCTTCGCCATCTGTTCTCTCCTCTTTCCTTCGCTACTACCCACTGTGGGTATGGTGCCCGCCCCCGGAATCGAACCGGAGAAATCACCCCCAAACCAAGGCGGCGGGCCATTTCACTACTTGCTAGCGGCAGTCTTTTTCGCGGCCTTCTTCACAGGCTCAGCCGCTGGCTTTTCCTGTGCTGTGGGAATCGGCAACGCATCCTGCGCGGAATCGTCCCCCGACTCCTCCGATTCCACGTACCGAATCTCATTCCGCATACGGTCAACCGCCTGTGCCCAAAATTCTCGACCGTGGGCACTCTTAGCGTTGACTGCCAGGTGGCCGATATTCGTCATGACATCCTCAATGTCGCGGAAACCATGCTTCTTCTCGGCCACTGCCTGCTTTTCAGGGTCGATGACGAACTCATCCAGTTCCTCATCTTCAGCGTCCCCATAGTCGTACTCGTGCCCGTCGATCTCCTTCCGAATAGCAGGAGCGCACCACTTGCAGTCATTACCAGACTGGTACTTCTCGACAGGCAAGGGAATAATCCCCTTGAAGTCGGTTCGGCTATTCTGTTTGACGGACACACAGTCTTCGGGACCGAGTGACGAATGGGCCTTTCCCGTCGCGGCAGCTACGTACAGCATGTTTCTCCACTTTCTCTCGTTGCCCTACCCCGACAGAGCGCCGGGGAAGGAAGTTGCTAGAGCCCTATAACCTCAAGGAACGGGTTCTGGTCGGCCACGGACATAGCTATACCGCTGCCGGCCGGACGTCCCTTATTGAGACGACAAAGCTTCGTCGGACGCCCCGGACCATCGACCTTCTTGTCTATGGTGATGACACCGGTAGCGGCCAAGTGTTCAAGGTCAGATGCGAGTGCTCCGGTACGCCGCTGAAGAATGGCACTCGGAACGCCACCCGGATGCGATTCAAGTTCCGCAATGACACGCTCTGAAAAACTCCTAGGAGCACGCTTTGACCCTTGACCATCCCTCGTTAGGATCTTCACTGAATCAATGCTGTGTCCCACGAAACTTGCTGCGGCTAGCATCTGCTCACGGGAGATAACTGAATCCCCCACCGAGCACGCCAATAGCGCAGCTACCCTTCGAACCTGTTCAGCGGTACGGGAGACAAATACGCTTTGATGCGGGGGCAGGATCTCGTCAAGGATCCTCTCTCCCCGACGTATCGCCCAATCAAGGTTATCGGCAGCTTTCGAGAGCTCCATAATGGGACTCTCCTGCCGAATCCATGAAAACGCATCCGTGAGGGCACTGGTATCGGAGTCCCCCATTTTCGGATTCCGTACTAGCGGCATCTTCTGTAGGAGCACAGGCAGGAATCTGTTGTATGATCCTCCGGCAGCCTCCTTAAGAGAGACGTGCTGTTGCCAATCCTCAGGCGTGATATGAGAGTGAAACACCACTCTCGCACTATGAACGACCTGAGGACCGTCATTGGGACCTTTACGCATACGAGTATTTCGCAGCGTCTCACAGTCCCAAGCCTGCCGGATTTTTGTACCGTACGACCGATCGCGAGCCACCGTGACGAGGGTTTCTTTCCACTCCTCATCGATGACGATCACTCGTTTATCCTCGTACCCCAATGCTTCTTTGGTAAGCGCCATCTGCTCGGTTAGGTAATCGACCAGAGACGCACCAGACGTGATGCCGGACGTTTCCCGAATGCGCACATCATGGCCCACAGAATCTTCCATGATGTGACGGGCAGCACGCAGCATCACATTCTTCCCTACGCCTGTGCCGGCCACTAGTACTGTTGATACCAGCGGTGACCGTATTCGGCGTGAATCCATGAATACCTTGTCAGAGATAGCCATAGACCACATGGAAAGACTGGCTGCATAGATCCCCACAGGATCCACGCCAACTGTCGGCGCAACCTCCTGCACGGCCTCACCAATCGGCCCATAGAATTGGACCTCTCGCGTGCTCACATCTGTTCCCCATCTATCATGATCGCGGACTGAGGGAATGCCTCCATGAACCAATCCCAAAATTTCCGGGCGTGAGGTTCACACAGGCCCGCTTCGGCCACACTGCCGAAGGCTACTGAAAGCAGGCCCACGACAGTAGATGCGTTGTTGCCCTCTATCACACAGGGCCCGCATTTCACGATGACTGTTCTCCTTTCTCTCCTGCCAACCAACCGGCTGGCATTGCGCCCCACCTCGGAATTGAACCGAGGACCACCCAACCAGGGGGGCTACCTTGCTACCTCCTTCTACTTATTTATCGGTGTGGATCTCACAGCTGCATCCAGGGAGCTGCGTGCAATACATGGCCGCGTAGCCATAGAGCGGCAACACCTTGTTAGCCCTGTACTTCACACGGCCGGAAAGCCACCACTTGACGCGCTCCAACCCGTAATCCCAGTCGTCGCCAGGATTTACAGAACAAGAACCGCCATCCATCGAATTCTCGGCGATCCAAAATGTGACGTTGCAATGCAGCACCAGCGATCCGATGCGATCCATATGGACCTGCACACAGCATTGCTCAGTGAACCACCGAGTCAGAACATACGAGTTCCCGATAACCTGCACGCGTATGGTGTCGTCACTGCTCATCAGAATGCCTCCCGACCGAAAGCGGCGTACTGCAAAATCATGTCCGCATCTCTGGTGCTCAACAGCCTTAGAGCCTTAGCCGCCAAAGTCGGATCATCCGTCATCAAGGCATCCAACACGCCACGCGCAGGACAGTCCTCAGGCATGAGATGCTGCGCTGTACGAAGCATGCTGCGAACCGCTCCAGCGTCGACATTGACCGGCCCCAGAAATTCCCGGAATGTCAGCGGGTCCGCCATCGACAGTCGAGCCATCCAATTAGCAGAGCCCTTTTCAAACGGCACGGCCTCTACTCGCCACCAAGGAGACCAGGCAGCACGATGCAGCACAGCCAGAAGGCCGGCAGCACTAATGCCCATGTCTTCCCAGTTTCGGGCCCGACGGTAAAAACTCTCGGGACCCCAAATGGCTGCCTTGTCGATATCCTCAATGCGGATACCAAACAGCACGCCGTCACCGCAGTACGCGGCTATCCCCAGAATCTCGCCCGGAGTGGCATCGGGGCGTACGGGAGTCTGCGCGCAACTATCACACAGTTCTACCCGCTCACGCGTATAAGCCTGAGCGACCCTGATACCACCCCCCGGATTCCACCGCAGCTCAATAAAACCCAGCTGCGGGACGTGACCGTACGCCACATTGCGGTAATCCATACTTTCTCCTTTTCTCTCAGCGCGACCGTGAGGCCACGCAGCGCCCTAGGACGGGGAATCGAACCCGCACGTGTGCCACTTCAATGCCTAAGCATTGATCTAGGGCTAACCTCTAATCACCAAACCCGAACGTCATGCCACGCAACAGCCTCAGAGAAAGGCTCATCAATAAAGTCCATACGCCGAAAAGATCTCGCCGTCATGCCCTTAGAAACCATGACTTCCGACGCTCGACGATGCTGGGCAGCACGAATCGCAGGCAACCACCTGTGAAACATGTACGCCTGACTGCGGGCGTACTTACTCATCACCCAGTACATAGAGACTTTGAATCCGCGCCCGCATTCCGGAGCCACCCGCGTGACAGTAATGCCGTACGGGGCCTCACCCAGCAGGCACAGAAGTCCACTACTGAACTTCTCGACCTCAGCGACCCTACGAGCCTCGAAGGGATCGAGAACGAGCCTGGCTGCATGCTGCTGTCGACGTATCGCATCGACGTAAGCAATGCCGCGCCCATAGGATTTCTTCAGGGCAGCTCGGTACCTGGCTACAGACATAGCTGTCCCCTTGCCGGCCTAGAGTGCTTCGCCGTGGTCGACATGCAGTCGGTCATTGATCCAAAACACACTCTCGCCGGGATCGAGAACCAAATCCCGCTCCGTCAGCCGCTTGCCGCAGTTACAGCACACATAGCGTGTCCGCCCTTCAGGGGCGTACATGCCTATGCTGCATTCTGCGCACAGAATGGGACTAGCTGACATCCACTTTCCTATCTCTCATTGCCTGCCATCATCAGTACGGGGAGGCAACCCCCCGCAGACACCCCCGAAGGGGTGTTTCGGCTAGTTCTTTTTCGCGCCGAATCCGGGCAACTCTGGAAGCTCGCGAGTGATGCGATCCCTTTCCTTGACTCGCACCAGCCTTATCGCGCCCTCATAAGAACTATTCAGGCGCACTGAGACGCACGTGAAGTCCTTCCGGAGCTCAACCGTGCGGACCTCTCCGTTATCGAATTCGGCAATGCCCATAGTGATGCTCTGCCACGAATTGAGGTGGAAGACCTTGACTCGCTTCACCTTGGACAGGATCACCGAGCCTGTTTCCCAATCACGCATGAGAAGCACTCCTTACTGACTCTCGTTTTCGAAACTTGCACACTTGAATAACTGAGCAAAAAAATAGCAGCCTTCAGCGCTTGCGCCACTTACTCTTGACCGCGCTACGCGACCCAAGAGGCCAAGCCTTGTCGGCTACCATTTTCATAACTTGCACACTTGAGTAACTGGGTAAAAAAACACGCACCTAGCCACCTCGACTTGCCTCACAGGCCATAAGGACTATGAGGACAGCGCCGAAGACAGGGCATAGATGGATACCCGCATATGGCATGCCGGCACCCAAGACCTGTCCCCCACGCTGCACCGAAGTGCAAGAGAGAGAAAGAAAGAAATTGGAGAATCGTTCGCGGGCTTGACAACAGTTCATATCACGACGCAGCAAGCGCCGTCCCCTTGACCTATGCAGCGGTAGACACTCCCCTACAAAGCAGGAGGCTAGTCAAGGACGCAAACAACCATCCCATCTGCCGCAATGTACGGTATCGCAGAGAAAAGTACCCACCCGCGAACACAGCTACACTATTCAGTTACCAAGGAACAAATGCTTCCTTCGATACGCTTCACCTAGACAGCCTCGTACAACAGAGTGGCATACACACAGCTTGCCTATAGCCGTGCCTACTGTTGCGTCTCAGGCCGATCCACGTCCCTCCGGGCATCATTTGTAAAACAAGTACTATTCATCTAGCTAACTCCACCATCAAGCGTCCGGCCCTTTCGAGCCTTTCCCCTGCTGGCTTCACCAGCCTATCACGCTTTCGGGCCTTTAGATTCTCTCCGCCTTTCGGCTTCGAGATTCGCCGTTCCCGCTTGGCGATAGCTCGACTATAAGGCATGCGCCCCCCATTTGTATAGCCCGGAATCGCTTTCCCAGAAAGCCCAGAAAGGGCATTCAGAGCGCCATTCCAGCGATACCTAGACCATCACCCCGGCAGGCATTCCTAGAGCGTCAGAGAGCCAGCTAGAGGCATTCTCGGCAGTCGACATGAGCCCAGCATGACCCTGCCTGTCGGCACTCATACCGCCGACTCAACTCAATCCCCCGAATCGCGCCCCGCCCGCCCTCATTAGATTGGGTAATTAGATCAAGCAACCATAGGCAACAGGATATTTAAATAGGTCGAATGTTAGGTGGGGTAATGGATACATATATGGGCCGGAACCGCCAGCCGAGGCCCGTCCTCAGGCTACGTACGTATCTGGTGACCCCGAGTGATGTTGAGCTTACTTAATTCCACCTGCCTTGTTGACTTAACCCCAGAAGGTTAGATAGCCCGGTTGGTACAATGAGACTCGATGGATTTTGCCTTGAGGGGGTGGATCAATGGAACAACCTGAGATCATAGTGGGTACGCTCAGGTCAGGTATGTGTGTCGGTCTTACGTCTGCCGCGATTGAACGTATGAGGGCCGGCCAGCCCTTGCGTGCGGAAACTGGTGGCGTGTCGCTGACGCTGGTTGATGGGGATTGGACGGATGGAAATCCGGACGTCGGTTTCATCGCCCCTGGACCTGTGGTGAGGTTGAGGGCTGCGGAGTTCCGCGTACTCGATACTGGCAATGAGGTGCGGCGGCAGGTTCAAGCAAGTGCGCTTGGAGGCTCGTTCGGGGTATGGATTTACCGACTCGCCTCAATAAAGATTCAGCGGGGCCCCACAACTAATCACGCGCTTTGAGTAAGATCAGCATGGCCGGCGCACTTGTGTGCCTACACGCATAGAAGGGTCCCACAGTGACTGTGGGACCCTTCTATGTTCTCTACTGCTTAGCGAGGGCCTTGTTGTACTCGTCCATGATGGAGGCCGGCACTCGACCGCGGTCGTTGACCTCGTGGCCGTTTTCCTTAGCCCAGTGCTTGACTACGGCTTCGTCGGCAAAGCATGGTCCGCATACACCGAGATATTGGCCATCTACGATGAGGTCGGCTTTTTCCTCGCAACGAGGGCATGTATCGCTCATTCCCGTAAGGTACCAGGTTTCTCGGTGCTGGGAAGGGCTTCATACTCTGTTCGAATTCTTGCGAATCTATCCCCTCGGCGCCGCCTGAGCTTACTCAATCACGGGTTGAATCAGTAAGGTCGGAGGTGTCCTCCTTGGGGTCTGGGACTTCTGTCAGCGTTCCAAGGGCGGTACCTAGTCGGATTGCCAACGAGTGTTTTCCCCACCTGTCGGCGAAGCCGCGGCAGATAGCGCCCTTCTCAGTTCCGATCGTGTTGTGACAGACGATGTGGCCCTGATTTTGGATGGCCTCTTGCGTCATCCTAGCGATTCGTCCGCTCTGAACGCCGCCCGGCTGGCCATGGTGAAAGGGGCTGTCGGGGCGGAAGATGCACGTCGTGCATTCGTCTTCGAGAACGCGTATCTCTCCGGTTTGCTCGTCGGCTACTTGGGTCCATGGCGCCGCCTCGTCCTCGTCCTCGATTTCCGGTTCGCTGCGTGACTGCATGGGGGGATGCTAGCGGTCCTCTCATGTCAGGGGGTTGCCCGATTCGGCTTCGGCCGGCGGGGTCAATCCCTAGTCTTGGCACATGGATGATGAGGCTGCCTGGAGCTGGGGTCTGCGGCCTGTCGACCGAGCGGGTTGCACTGCTGGAGAGTGCTCGGTGTGCGGGTACGAGCTGTGGTGGGATGACACCGGCCGCGGCCTTGTTGATGAGTGGGAGAGCCCTCAAGGACGGCGGGACGGTCATCGGCATCATGCCGACCTGTCTCGATAGGCATAGCCCGGCGGGGGCCGCATCGTTCTGTTCTCAAGTGCCAAGGGCTTCGAGAGCAATGATCGAGTTGACTCGGATCGCTACTGCGCCCCCTGCGGCTAGTGGCCAGGTTACGAACGAATCGGCTGGCGTCGTATCTTCGTCGAAGTGGTTGTTAGTTTCCATGATTGCTTCCAGACGATCGACATGCTCTTTGAGGCTGTGGCCGTTAGCGAGGACAAGCGCTTCTCGTTCCTGCTGACCAATGACATAGCGGACGACGAGCTTTGTCGGTACGAACTCGGGATCGAAGAACATCATGGCGTTCCTTCGCTTGATTGCACGAGGGCCCTAACC
>NZ_JBHVHQ010000004.1:0-42970 GCF_042800135.1 Streptomyces sp. NPDC057654
GTGGTCCTGGTGCCCGTCGTCGCTAGCCGCTCAACCGGCCGCTGCACATCTGCTCATGCGTGCGGACATGGGCATGGAACAAGGGAAGCTTGATGAACGAAACGGAGTTCGCCCTACTCGTGGAGATTGCTGAGATGACGCGGAGCCTCAACCGGGAAGTGGAAAACCTGAACACTCGGGTTTCGGAGGTTAGCTCGCGTCTGGATTCTCTAGACGGGCAACCTTGCTCTCAAGGCCAGCTACCTGCTGCTTAAGCTCCCCGACTTGCCCTGTCACCTGTCGCAACTGCTCACGCACGCTTAGAAGAATGTCCGTCAAACTGGCTGTCTGGGCGGCGCTACCCTCCCCACGGGGTGAAGCTGTGGCGCTGTCCGATTCCACGCTTTGCTTGTACGCCGTGTACCAGGTAGGCGGGGTGTACCCGATCTTGAACTCTCCGGTGAACTCGTCGGCTAGTTCACTGATCGGGTCCACGGCGGGCTGCTGCTTCGGGTCTGAGACGTAGTTGCCTCGCCCGTGGACTGAGTAAATGAGCCCTTCGTCCCGCAGCACCCGCAACGCTGCGTGCACAGTGGCGTTGGCGATACCCAAGGTGTCTTTGAGTTCACGTGACGAAGGCAGACGGGCACCCGGTTCGAGGTGGCCTCCGGTGATCTCTGCTCGGAGCTTGTCAGCGGCCAGCAGGTACGGCGGGCGCGGGTCGTCACTCGGCAGGCTCATAGCCCAAGTCTAGTCCGCTCTAGGCCGTACCAGAGAGTGCACAGAGATCTAGAGTGCTCCAGGTCACATTGACTGATCTAGACCGCTCCATGTACTACTTGATCCACACCGCAACAAGCGGCTAGATCAAGGGAGTTAGTAATGGCTACGACGCGTATCCGTGTGGGACTGCTGCCGTCCACGATGTTCATGGCGGGCACGGCCCCGATTCCGAAGGTCAAGGACCCTCAGACGGGGGAGCTGGCCACCGACCGGGACACGGGAGAGACCCTGTTCACGATGACGGTCTTCCTGATGGAGGAAGGCCGCGCGGAGCAGATGAAGATCACGGTTCCTCAGTCGGGCCTGGCCGATGGTCTTCAGCCGGGTGTTCCGGTCCGGCCGGTGGAGCTGTTCGCCACGCCGTGGGCGCGGATGTTCAACGGCCAGCTTTCCGATGGCGTTGCCTACCGGGCTGCGGCGCTGGAGCTGGCGGCCCCGATGCAGGCTGCGGCGGTGAGCGAGTGATGACCGCCATCCCCCAGCCTGTCTACCCGGTCACTCCCGATGGTGACGACGACGCCCGGTTCACGATGTGCCTCGTCTTCGATGTGGCCCGGCTTCTGGAGACGAACGGCTACCCGGAGTTCGCCAACGGCCTGGACTTCGTGGACCTCCAGCAGGCGCTGTACCGCTTCCTCTACGTGGCGGAGGGTCGGCGCTGATGGTGCAGGAAGCGATGGGGACTGCCTCGATCATGATCGGGGCGGTCCTCGCCCTGGGGGCCGGATGGGCCCTGTGGTGGCTAGTGCGTTACCTGCGTGCCGACACCATGACGCGGGCGAGCATCCGGCAAGCGGTCCGGGTTCGCCGTGGCTGGCGGCGGCTGGCCCCGATGGCCGGACTGTCGGTCACGGACAAGGTGCAGCCCGCACAGACGGTGGTGTTCGCGTCGGACGGCAAGGCCCCCAAGGCCCGGATTCTGATCCCCCGCATCAAGGTCACGCCGGACCGGTACGGGGTCGTGGTCCGTGCCGTGTGCCTGCCCAAGGTGAGCTTGGCGGAGTTCCAGAAGGCGGCCCCGTATCTGGCTGACGCCTGGCGGTGCACGCGGGTCTCGGTCCTGCCGGACCAGCCGGGCCAGCTCGTCATCCGTGGCGTGCGGGTGGACCCGCTGGTCACCCCGACCGACCACGCTCCTTCCGGCCTGGTCCCGGATGAGCTGGCCCGGTGGCACCTGGGCGTGGACGACTACGCCGTGCCGGTCAGTGTGAGCCTGGCGGACGTGCCCGGTGTGACGGTGGCGGGCCTGCCCGGTTACGGGAAAACGTCGCTGATCAACGGGTTCATCTGCGATACCGCGCCCTCTGATGCGATTCAGTACGCCATCGCCGACGGCAAGGTGACCTCGTCCTACGAGGGCGATTACGCCGATCTGGAGCAGCGGGCGTTCGCGTTCGTCGGTGACGACCTGGCGGAAGCCAACACCCTCTTCAAGCGGCTGGTGGAGCTGCGGCGCGACCGGTCGGCCTCGATCCGCTCGGTGCTCGGGGTCAAGAACATGTGGCACGTGGGGCCCTCGGCCTCCTGGCCGCTGGTGGTGCTCATCGTGGATGAGGCGCACACCTACTTCCGCGAGCACAAGGGCTCGGACCGCAAGACGAAGGATCTCGCCGCGCTGGCGTCGGAGAACGCCCGGCTCGTGGAAGACCTCGTCAAGAAGGGCCGGAGCGTCGGCCTCCTGGTGCTCATCGCCACGCAGAAGGCGACGGGCGACGCCATCCCCACCTTCATCCGGGACGTGTGCCCGGTCGGCCTGTCCTTCGCGCAGAAGACCGCCGAAGCCGCGGTAGTGGCCCTGGGCGAAGACATCCGGAACTGGCCCGACGCCAACCCCACCGCCCTGCAAGATCCGGCCTACGTCGGCGTCGCCTCGATGGCCCATCAGGGCCGCCCCGGCTTCACCCGCGTCCGTACGCCCTACGTCGCCGACGACGACGCGGCCCGGATCGCGGCCGATACCGCTCACCTGACGCGGGACCCTGCCGAGCTCCTGGAGGAAGCCTCCGGCCGGCATATCCGGCGGCCCGTTCCGCTCACCAAAGACGACGCCGACGACGCCCCGGAAGCGGCCTGATCACCTCTCCCCCGCCCGGCCTCGCCTGACTCACCTGAAGGGAGGTGACCCCTGTGAACGAAGACCGGTTCACCCAACGCACGATCACCGCCGTCATGGTCGTCATCGCTGCCCTGGCGTTCGTGTTCTCCTTCGGCAACGTGCGCTCCCTCGCCCTGCGCCTGGGCGTCCCCGGCTTCATCGCCCCCCTCATCGCCCCCATGGTTGACCTGTCGGTCGTCGGCCTCCTGGTCGCCCTGCGGTACCTGTCCCTGCGCGGCGTGGCCACCAGCAAGCTCAAGGGCGCAACCCGGCTCATGCATCTCTCCGGCCTGCTGACCCTCGCCCTCAACATCGCCGAACCCGTCATCGCCGGACACTACGGCCGCGCCGCCGTGGACGCCGTAGCCCCCCTGCTCCTCCTCGGCTGGGGAGCCGTCGGCCCACAACTCCTCGGCCACTTCAACGCGTTGCAGACAGAAGAACGGCCACACGCAACCGCCGACGCCGACCCAACCCCGACTGCTGCCCCCACTCCGGCTCCGGCCCCCACTCCGGCTCCGGCTCCGGCTCCGGCTCCGGCTCCGGCTCCGGTGGAAGCTCCCACCCCTGCGGCTCCGGCACCAACGGCCACCCCCGTCCCCCGGCACCACAGCCCGGCCGTTCCCGTTGTGCGGCAGACGGCTCCCGCCGACGCGCTGCCCGTCGCCCTGGTGGACGCCGCCCGCTCCATCGCCGCCGCGCACCTGGCCGAACACGGCCAGCCAATCACCCCCGTGCAACTGCGGGCCCGGCTCGGCGTCGCCCTGCCACTGGCCACTGCCGCACACGCCCAGCTCACCCCCTGAGCCCCCGCCGACTCCCGGCGCACCCCCTTTCTCCCTCTGCCTGTCCGGGCTCGCCCCGTCATGCCCTTGGCCATCCCTACGCCCCTGCGGCCCTACGCCCCTGCGGCCCTGCCCGAAGAAAAGGAACGCCCGATGGAACGCCCCCTGGACCTGCGCCACGTGGCGAGTCTGGCCCTGCGGGACCTGATCGAGCAGGCTCACCTGCCCGACTTCGAACGCGTCCAGGACCAGATCCGGCAGGTAAGGGGCTGCACCCGCCCCGTGAACCTCGTCGGCACCACCGCCACTCTCGACGCCACAGCGGGAACGATCCTGCACTCCTACAGCACTGCCGACGAACCGACCGGCCGCCTGCTGACCGCCTGCGGCAACCGGCGCTCCTCCCGCTGCCCGTCCTGCTCCCGCCTCTACGCCGCCGACACCTACCACCTGATCAAAGCGGGCCTCTCCGGCGGCAAGGCCGTGCCCGAAACCGTCCGCGAACACCCCCGCGTCTTCGCCACCCTGACCGCCCCCTCCTTCGGCCCGGTCCACAACCGACGCACCACCAAAACCGGCCGGGCCCTCACCTGCCGCTGCGGCACCCGGCACCCGGACAGTGATCCCGCGCTCGGCACGCCGCTGAACCCGGCCACCTACGACTACGCCGGGGCCGTGCTCTGGAACGCCCACGCCGGGGCCCTCTGGGCACGCTTCACCACCTACCTCCGCCGGGAGCTGGCGGCCCAACTCGGCGTCACACAGAAGGTGTTGAACGACGCGGTGCGTCTCTCGTTCGCCAAGGTCGCCGAGTACCAGCAACGGGGCCTGGTCCACTTCCACGCCGTGGTGCGACTCGACGGACCCGACGGCCACACCAGTCCCCCGCCCGCCTGGGCGACCGCCGACGCACTCACCCTCGCCATCACCGCAGCGGCCCAACGCGCCGTCCTCACCATCGCTTCGGACGCCGTGGGGGAACGCGAACTGCGATGGGGCCGCCAGATCGACATCCGGGAAATCACCACCCTGGACGACGGCGAACTCACCGATCAGAAAGTGGCGGGCTACGTCGCCAAATACGCGACCAAAAGCGCTGAGGACTCCGGCACCGTGGACCGGTCCCTACGCTGCCCCCGCTGCACCGGGAACGGCCACCTCACCGGCCCCGACGGCTTCCGGGACCTCTGCGACAACTGCGAAGGAACGGGCTCCTCAGAACCCCTCACAGACCTTCGCGTCCACCAGCACGTACGCCAGATGATCCGTACCGCCTGGGCCCTCGGCCACCTGCCGGAATTCGCTGACCTCAAACTCTGGAAATGGGCCCACATGCTCGGCTTCCGGGGACACTTCTCCAGCAAATCCCGCCGCTACTCCACCACCCTCGGCGCACTCCGCGACGTACGCCGCGCCTGGCGCACCGCACAAGCACACCCCACCGACGAGACGCCGGAAGACAACGAGGAAACCACCCTCGTCACCGAATCCTCCTGGTCCTATCTCACCTCCGGCTACCGCTCCGGCGAAGAACTCCTAGCTGGACAGGTACGCCACGAACTCACCCAAAGTCGCGACGAGATCCAGCGTCGTAAGAGTGAAGGAGAACCCTGGCTGTGACACACAAGATCGGTCCAACCACATTGACGCTGGACGAAGCACTAGGGGAAATCCGATTGTCGCGCGCGGCCTTCTACCGAATGCGCGCCCTGGGAAAGGCTCCCAAGCACATGAAGCTTCCGAACGGCCAACTGCGCATTCGTCGCACCGACCTTGATGCCTGGTGGGCGGCGTGCGAGGTGACCTCGTGCTGACCTATGACGTGCAGATCTGGAACATCCGGAAGCGGGATTATCAATCCACGACGTATCAACTCCGCTGGCGTGTAGGTCCGAACCCCTTTTCCAAGACCTACAAGTTGAAGACTCAGGCTGACGGACGGCGTTCGGAACTGATGTCGGCTCTCCGCAAGCGCGAGCAGTTCGACACGGAAACCGGCCTGCCCGCTTCGGAGGTCGAAGCGCTTCAGGTCACCACCTGGTACGCCCATGCATGCGCCTACGCAGTCATGAAGTGGCCGACCGCATCGGCTAAACACCGTGCGAGCATCGCTGACGCCCTGGCCACTGTCACCCCTCAACTGGTCAAGGATCATCACGGGGTTCCGGCTTCCAAGGTGCTGCGGGCTGCGCTCTATTCCTGGGCCTTCCGATTCGTGCTCAACGGCAAGGGGGTGTTGCAGCCCCGCTTCGAGGTGGAGACTCCGCCCACGGAGGTATCAGACGCGCTTGGCTGGATAAACCGTAAGTCGGTGAACATCACCGATCTCAACACTCCCTCTGTGGTGCGCTCCGCGCTCGACGCTCTCAAGCTGCGCATGGATGGAAAACCTGCTGCGGCGAACACGGTGAACAGGAAGCGTCCCGTGTTCAGTAACTGCCTTCGCTACGCGGTGGAACGGGAGTTGCTGTCTACGCTTCCCCTCGGCAAGGTCGATTGGACGCCCCCGGCAACGGATGCGGAGATTGACTTTCGGTTCGTCCCTGGCCCCAAGTTGGCGAACAGGCTAATTGAGGCTGTCGGCAATCAGGGCGAGCGCGGCCGGCATCTTAAGACGTTCTTTGGCTGTCTCTACTACGCGGCCAATCGCCCCAGTGAGGCCACCAACCTACGGGAAACAGATTTCGTCCTTCCGGAGGAAGGCTGGGGGGAAGTCCTACTCACCTCCAGTACGCCGCGCGTGGGTTCAGGCTGGACGGATACCGGCGAATCCTTCGACACACGCGGGCTGAAGAAGCGGGCGAAGAAGGCGACTCGCTCTGTCCCTATCCCGCCCGTCCTGGTCCGCATGGTCCGCGACCACATCAAGGAATTCGGTGTTGCCGAAGACGGTCGTCTGTTCCGTGCTGTGCAGGGTGGTCACCTGCTGTCCAAGGAGTACGGGGAGGTCTGGCAGGCTGCTCGGCTCGCGGTACTCACCGATGCGGAACTCGCCTCGCCCCTGGCTGAGGTGCCCTACTCGGCGCGGCACGCGGGGGTGTCCCTCTGGCTTGACTCCGGCGTCTCCCCCGCAGAAGTCGCACGTCGTGCGGGCCACAGCGTAGCCGTCCTCTACCGCTTCTACGCCAAGGCGATCCATCGCAGCCAAGACCGCTCGAACCAGCAGATCCAGGAAGCGTTGGAGGCAGCAGAGCAGGAGCGCTAGCTGTACTGACCTGTGAGGTTGGGGACGCGGCTGGCGGGTGGTTGGCCCTTGAGCGCGGTGTGTCCGCGGTGGTGATTGTAGGTGTGCAGCCATTGTGGGTAGGCATTGCGTCGTTCGGTCTCGGATTGGTAGGGCCTGGCGTAGGCCCATTCGTCGAGGAGGGTGCGGTTGAAGCGCTCGACCTTGCCGTTGGTCTGGGGCCGGTAGGGTCGCGTGCGTTTGTGTGAAATTCCTTGCGTGGAAAGGCAGTTGCGCCAGATGTGGGACTTGTAGCAGGCACCGTTGTCGGTCAGGACCCGGCGGACGGTGATTCCGGCGTCGGCGAAGTAGGCGCGGGCACGCTGCCAGAACCCGACGGCGGTTTCCTTCTTCTCGTCGGCCAGGATCTCGCTGTAGGCGAGCCGGGAGTGGTCGTCGACGGCGTTGTGCAGGAAACTCATCCCTGCCTTCGCGCGGTTCTTGCGGCCCGCCTGCCGGCCCAGGGCCCGGTGGCCGCCGCCGTCGGGGATGTTGCCGAGTTTCTTGATGTCGACGTGCACGAGGTCGCCGGGGGCGGCGTGTTCGTAGCGACGGACCGCCCGGCCGGTGGCCCGGTCCAGATGGGCCAGGCGGGGGAGACCGCAGCGCGTCAGGACACGGTGGACGGTGGCCGGGTTCAGGCCCAGGAGGTAGGCGATGCGCGCCGGCCCCCAGCGGCGCAGGACACGGACCTTGATGATCCGCCGCTCGGTCCGGGCCGGCGTGCGGCGGGGACTGTGGCGGGGCCGTGAGGAGCGGTCGGCCATACCGGCCTCGCCGAGCTCGCGATAGCGGCCCGCCCAGCGCCGGGCCGTGGTGGGCGAGACCTGGAAGCGTTCGGCGGCTCGCCGCAGCGGCCACCCATCCTCGACGACGCAGCGGGCCAGACGGAGCCGTCCGGTTTCGGTCAGCGGTGCATTACGGTGTGGCACGAGGGCCTTTCTGGTCGGTGTAGACGTCGCAATCCACACCGAACCCGGAAGGCCCTTACCTATTCAAGATCATCCACCCGTGATCACTGTCACCAACCTCCATGGACAGAACACCTAGTAGTGCTTGGTCATGTTGGTGCGAGGTCTGGCATGTCGCGGTGACAGGTGGGGCAGGCGCCGGTCCAGATCACGAGGAGTATCTGCAGTTCGCGAACGACCCGGTAGAGGCTCAGGCCGACGCCGTCTCTTTTGGGGATCGGCTCAGTCGCTGCAGGGTGCAGAAGGCGTGGGCGACCGAGACGAGGGTGACGTGGTGGTGCCAGCCTGGCCAGGTCCGGCCCTCGAAGTGGGCCAGGCCCAGGGCCTGTTTCATCTCGCGGTAGTCGTGCTCGATGCGCCAGCGGAGCTTCGCAGTGCGCACGAGGACGGGCAGCGGGGTGGTCTCGGGCAGGTTCAGGTTGGAGAGCCAGAACTGCACGGGCTCGGCCTGGTCGGCGGGCCATTCGGCCAGCAGCCAGCGGACCGGAAGCTCGGTGGCGTCCGTGGCCTTGCGGATCTCACGTCCGGCGGGCCGGATCCGCAGAGCCACGAAGCGCGAATACATGCGCTTGTGCCCGCTGCGGCCGCTGCCGGGCCGTGATCCCTCCCTCCACTGCACCGGCCGGGCGGACGATTTACCGGCCGCGATGACCAGGCTCTTCACCCGTTGTGCCGGCTCGGGATAGACAGGAGCCGGCCGTGGGCCCCTGCCGGGGTAGGCCGGGGTCGACGGCCGTGCGTCCTCGGGCTGCGCGGTGGTCGTGGTCGAGATGCCCACCACGTAGTGGAGACCGCGTTCCTCCAGGCCGAGCCGGAAGGCGGCGGTGTCCCCGTAGCCGCCGTCGGCGATGTCCTGGGGCACTTCGATGCCCCAGGACCGCGTCTCGTCGATCATGTCGAGGGCAAGCTGCCACTTCTCGACATGGCCGACCTGGGCGGGGATGGCGCACTTGTCACGGCGGGCGACCTTGGCCGGATCGGCTTTCGGTGAGGCAGGGTCCCAGCTCCCGGGCAGGAACAGACGCCAGTTCACCGCCGCCGAGGCTCCGTTGGAAGCCAGGTGCAGCGAGACCCCGGCCTGGCAGTTGGTGACCTTGCCCGCGGTGCCGGTGTACTGCCGGGTCACACACGCGGACGCGTCCCCGTCCTTGAGGAACCCGGTGTCATCGATGACCAGCGCGGTGGGCTTGATGACCGGTTGCATGCGCCAGGCCAGACGGGCCCGCACATGCGCCGCATCCCACGGGCTGGAGGTGACGAAGTGGGCCAGGGCCTGCCGGTTCCCGTCTTCGCCCAGGCGGGCGGCCATCGGCTCCACCGACTTGCGTCCGCCGTCCAGCAGCAGGCCCCGCAGATAGACCCCGCCCCACCGCCGCTGATCCGCCCGCGCGAACGGCTCGAACTTCTCCGCCGCGAAGTCCTCCAGATCACACCGGACGGCAGCCAACTCCCCACTCAGCACACCCGATCAACGACACGACCAATCAAGAAGACACGCCATCACGGACCGCACATGACCAAGCACTACTAGTACTCCCACCGCTCGGCGTTTGCCCAGGCCAAGCCACGAAGTACTGCTGGAGTAGCCCCCACCGGCTCCACATCCCCAGCCGGGCGCCCCCGCGGCAGACCGGCTGAAACCACAAGCTCAAGGCACCGGCATCCGAACCGACCAGCGGAGGTCTTCCGTGAAGCGCGAGCGCGCCACCACGCTCCTCAACGACATGCTCGGCCGGCTGGAAGGGGGAGGCTGGCCGCTGGACCTTGTCGACGAGATTCTCGTCTTCGGCTCCTACGCGCGCGGCGCGCTGAACCCCTCGGACGTCGACATGGTCGTGGAGCACCGCAGGGACGACCGTCTCACCTCCGAGTTCCTTCACTCCCTGTCCTACGGCGGCGACCCCTCCGCCTCGATGAAGCGCGCCCTGAAGGGCAGAAGCCGCGGCCTGCAGATCCACTTCGGTGAACGCGAGAGTCTCGAAGCGGAAGGCTTCGAACTGACCTTGCTGTGGACACGGGGCGAACCCGTTGATGCCGCCCGTGCCCGGCTGGCCGCCATCACCCCCGACCCCGAGGCAGGCCGGGCCCCACGCGACCACATGATCGAAGCCTTCGACGGCATCGACCGCCGGGTCCCGCGCCCGGTCCGCATCACTCACCGACCTGGTCGACCGCAAGGCCGTCACCATCTGCCAACTTCAGCTCCCCGACGTCCAACCCGCCCATCCCGCAGCCCTCACCCGCTGGAGCGACACCAGCCCGCTACGCCGCGCCGCAGCAGCCGTCCTCGCTCATCTCGAAGCCGCCTCCCGCCCCCTCGACTCCGTCTACCTGCACGGGGAACCGGTCATCGGCAGCCGTTACAGCGACACCACATGGCAGACTGGCGTCGGATTCGGCTGGAGCCACTACCGCGGCATCTCCCACCACCTGCAGGAGGGCACCGACTGGTTCGAGGTCGTCCGCCCCACACGAACCCGGCCCCTGCACACCCTCCACATCACCGTCCAGGACCGCTCCGCCCTGCCTCGCCGGTGACGCAACACCCATGCCGGGGGAGCTTCAGGGCCGCCCGCAGGACATGGACCGGAGTGTGTCAGGGTGATGGGGGAGGAGGCGGTGCCAGATGAGTACGCTGTGGGTGGACGTGTTCGCATGCGACATGCCGTGCCGGCAGTGCTCGATGCCCTTGCGGTGGGTGTTCGGTCTGTTGCCTTCGCACCGGCCGGACGGCAGCGAGTTCACCACGACTGACTTTCCCGAAGCCGTCGATGTGGCACGCCGGATCCTGGCCGACTCCACCGGCGACACCATGGGCCTGGCCGCGCAACTGCACGACCGGCCCGCCTGGCAGCGGGGGCGCAGCTTCAACCCGAATACGTGCGGCCGCTGCGGGCACCAAGCCGACTGGCACGTTTTCGACGACCTCATTCACCATGCCCTCCACGGGCGATGGATCCGCGCGGCAGAAAGCCGGGTCCCGGTGCCGCAGTGGCGCGCGATCCGTGGTCGCGGGCAGGGAATCTCCTGGACACCGTGAACCACCCCGGCCCGCATGCTGAACGGCCGAAGCCAACCGGCCCCGTTTACCGGCTGCCACATGAGACGGGGCATGTCCCGCAGATGGTCCGGGCCGGTCCGGTGACGCACGGCGGAGGCTGTGCAGATTCCGGCTGTCCGGCATTCCCATGGGCCGGATAGATCTGTTCGGCGGTGACAAAGGCACCCTGTCTGCTTTCGTGGTGTCTTCAAGTGCTTCGCGCGCGTGGAGGCCGTCTTGGGCAGTACCCGCATACCCCGATCCGCCACCCGTAAGTCCACCCTCCACCGGCTCAAGCCCCGCGAGGGCACTACCCCGGAACTGCGCAAGTTCGTCCGCGAGAGATACCTCGACAGTGAGGACTACCAGGCCAGGGAGTTCACCCGCCAGGGGATGGAGGGCCTGCTGATCACCGGAGGTGTTCCCCGAGAGCGCGCCGACTGGTGCAGCGCGGTGGAGTCCATCACCGGCCTGGACGTCAACGAACGCAGCCGTGCCGCGGCGGGACTCATCCTCATGCGCACCGGCCGTGGCACCTACGCGCTGAGTTACGGGGTAGGGCAGCACATGCTGGACCCCTACTTTCGTGACGACGAGTTCGGACTGGAGTTCGCGACCCGCTGTCTCAACGACGACGGAGTCATCAAAATCCGCAACCAGATCATGGACGGCCGAGGCCGGGTCGACGAGTACTCGGTGTCACGAGGCGAGCGGATCGACGACTTCGGCCTGGACCGCTTCGGCGCCGTCGTCCGCCGCATCTGCGGCACCGTCAGCGGACTGTCACTGACCTCCCTGGAGACCGGCAGGACACGACAGGTCCGCGTCGAGTGCTCACAGGCCACCATCAAGCTCCCCCTGGCCACCACCGTGGAACAGTTCCTGAGCGACCTCCAGGCGATCGAGGACGTATGCGCGAAGCCCGATCCGCTGCCGCAACTGCGTTTTGTCAGCAGGGTCCACACCCTCGACAACCGCAGTCACAAGGCCGTGGAGGCCCAGAAGGTCCTGGAAACGCACCTCACGGACCCGGACAGTCCCCGCCTGACCATCGGGGTCCCCGACTTCATGCCAGGAAAGCTACAGCTCCGCCCAGACGTTCCGCGCCAGACGAGGCGCCCGCACGATCGAGACAAGCGATCTCGAGCTGCACCACCTGCTGCAGTTCGTACAGGACAAGCCTGAAGGAGAACGGCTCAAGGCCCTCGGCGACGTACGGGTCACCATGTTCAGCGACGACGACTACCAGACACCGGTCGGCGTCACCACCAACGGAAAAGAGTGGCTCATCGCCGACATCACGATGGGCACCGACCGCCTCTTCTACGGCAACGGCAAATGGTTCGAGGTAGGTGCCGGCTTCCTGGAGACCCTGGAGGAAGAGCTCACCGCCCTGTTCTCCCAGCCGCAGACCATCACCCTGCCGCCGTGGCCCAAGGGCCCGCCCAACTCCAAGGGCCACGACTCTCACGACGAGGACTGGTTCAACCACCAGGCAGCGAAGCCCGACGGGTATCTCCTGTTCGACAAAAAGGACATCGTCACGGAGAAATTCAAGGGGGGCGGACTGGAGATCTGCGACGTCCTCGGCCCCGAGAACCAGCTGATCTGTATCAAGAAGGCACCCGCCAGCACAGCCCCCCTCAACCACCTCTTCGCCCAGGGCGTGGTCGCCGTCGAGACGCTGCGCAGCGACCTCGACGTACGGACCAAATTTCTGGAACAGGTGGCCGCGCACACGCCGGACCACCGCATGCTCCACGACTTCGGCACACTCCGGGTGGTCTTCGGGATCCTCCTGAAGGACGGCCAGGACATCCGCGTCGACTCGCTCTTCGCCTTCGCCCAGGTCTCGCTGCTCCAGGCGGTCAGACGGCTGCGCGCGATGAACGCGGAGGTCGAAGTCGTCGCCATACACCGCTGAACCAAGGCCGGAGTCGCGCCGGTACGGACGCCGCACCACGGTCAACTGGTGTGCACCGGGGCGTGGTCGAAGAACCTCTGCTCGTCGTCGATACGGATCTCCCGCACGCCGGGGTAGGCGCGGGGGAGCGGGGCGTTGGTCGCGGCGATGACCTGGCAGGCGTAGCCGTCGGGCGAGGGGTCGTCGGCGATGGAGATGAGGGTGTCGATCAGACGCACACTGGTTTCCTGGTCCAGTCCGGTGGATCCCAGGCCGGCGAGCGGCGAGTCGATGATCAGCAGCGGCGGAACCCGTACCGCAGCATCCGCCCGGCCCAGGTCACGCAGGGACAGGAGCACCGCGATGTTGGTGGCCGCCTTCGGGCTGCCTCCCACCGAGATGTCCGTGAACGTCTTGACGGGCTCGTCGTGCTCCTTCACCCGGACGGTGAAGTCCTGCGGATCGATGGAGGCGGTTTCGACGGCCGGGTTGATCTGCCGCAGCCGGTCGAGGAGGAACGCCGACCAGCGACCGGTGACGTCCTTGCGGCGGACGTCGTGCGCGGTCTTGGCGGCGTCCCGGGCGGCCTGCGCCGCTTCCATCGTTTGCTTCGCCGTCTCGACGACCTTCTCCTGGGCCCGGATGAAGTCGGCGTCATCCAGCCTCCGCTTGAGCTGGGCGACGTCCCGGCTCAGACCGTGAGCCTCCTTCTCCGCCTGCTGCGTCGCCTTGCGCGCGGGAGCGAGATGATCGTGCTCGTACGCGTCGCGGGCCGTGAGCGCGTCCCCGGCGTCCTTCTCCGTCTCCTCGACGGCTCGTGCCGCGGCCTCTGCGGCCTCACGCAGCCCCTTGTCCCGCAGCCTCAGCTGCTCCGCCTTCGCGCGGGCAGCGGCGATCTGCTGCTCCCGGTGGTCTTCGCCGCCGGAGTGGGTCTGTCCGCACTGGCGGCACAGCCCGGGATCACGCTCGGGAAGAGCCTGACCGCACCGGGTGCAGCCCTGCGGCCCGGGGTTCAGCAAAGCGTTGAGCGCGCCTTCTACCCGTGCCTGATCGGCCACGGTGCTGCTGAGCTCGGTCCCGGCGGCCTCGGCCTGCTTGGCGGTTTTGCGGCGCTGCTGTTCGGCCGCCTTGTGCAGAGCGACGAGCCGCCCGTGCTCCCCGACCGCGGCTGTCAGGATCCCGGAGGCCGTCTTCCACCGCTCGGCCGCCGCGAGGTGCTCGCGCTGCTTCTGCTCGTACTCGGCGCGGACACTGTCCGGGTCGGCCACGGCGCCGGTGTCGCGGAGCTTGTTGAACTGGTTCAGTGCGGAACGGGCGGCACGGTGGCTGGACTCGGTCTCGGAGGCGTTCTTCTCCAGCCCCGCAAGGTCCTCGTTCCACAGCCCGAGAAGCACCTCCAGGGCCAGGATCCGCGCCGTGTCCTTCTCTCCGCCGAGGAACTCGGAGGAGATCGTGTTCTGCCGCAGAGCCATCACAGTGCCGTAGAACTCGTCCAGTCCGGCACGGGTCGTGCCCCGGACCGCGGCCGGGAGGCCGAGCAGGTCCTGGATGAACGCGCCCGCCGTGCTCTCGCCGGCCTTGGTGGTGGTCACGGGCAGCGAGCGTTCGAGCTCGTCAGGGGTGTCGAGATTCTTCACCAGGACCCGCGCGCGAGGGTCGGGGCCGCTGCGGGTCGCCTGCCAGCGCGTCCCGGAGACCCGGAAGACCAGGCGGACATGCTGGCAGGCGCGCACCTCCGGCATGACCGTCGCGTTCGTCAGCCCCAGCGGATACAACAGAGCCTCGATGGCAGTGGACTTGCCCGATTTCGAATGCCCGACCAGGAAGGTCACCAGGCCCTTGAAGTAGCGGGCGTACCAGACGCCGTCCCGCTGGAACTCAAGTCTTTCGATGACGAACGACGGACCCACGGGTGCTCCTAGTGAGCTGGTCTTGAGATGCCTGGTCGACTCGTGAGTCGTGTTGTGTTTCACCTTTGGGTATTTGGCTGTGCTGGTCTTCCGTGAGCGGTGTGCTGGGGGCATGGGCAGCAAGCTGCAGCCGCTGGAGCTGACGAAGGACGAGACCGAGATCCTGCGCGGTTGGGCGACGCGTCGTTCGACCGCGCAGGGCCTGGCGAAGCGGGCCCTGATCGTGCTGGCGTGCGCCGAGGGCCGGAGCAACACGGCGGTCGCCGCCCGGCTGGGCGTCAGCCGCACCACCGTGAACACATGGCGGGCCCGGTTCTTGTGCCGCCGGCTGGACGGGCTGTGCGACGAGCCCCGGCCCGGAGTGCCACGCAGCATCACCGACGCGAAGGTGGAGGAGGTGGTGGTCCGCACCCTGGAGGAGGTACCGAAGGGCGCCACCCACTGGTCCAAGCGCGAGCTGGCCAAGGTGGTGGGTATCTCGCCGACCAGCGGGCACCGCATCTGGCGGGCCTTCGGCCTCCAGCCGCACCGGTTCGAGGAGTTCAAGATCTCCCCCGATCCGCTGCTGGCCGACAAGATCCGCGACGTGGTCGGCCTCTACCTCGCCCCGCCAGCGAAGGCCGCAGTCTTCTGCGTGGACGAGAAGCCCCAGATCCAGGCGCTGGAGCGGACCGCACCCGTGCTGCCGATGATCCCCGGCACCCCGGAACGCCGCAGTTTCGACTATGTCCGGCACGGCACCGTGGACTTGTTCGCGGCGCTCAACACCGCCACCGGCACGGTGATCGCCGCATGGTCGGCCCGCCACGCGGCACAGGACTTCCGGGACTTCCTCGACCTGATAGACCACCAGGTCGAGCCCCCGCTCGCGGTCCATGTCGTCTGCGACAACCTCTCCGCGCACAAGGCGCCGACGGTGCACAAATGGCTGCTCGCACACCCCCGGTTCACCCTGCACTTCACCCCGACCTACTCGTCATGGATCAACCAGATCGAGCGATGGTTCGCCGAACTGGAACGACGCTGCCTGCAGCGCGGCTCCTTCTGCTCACTCGACGCCCTCAAAGCCTCCCTGGACGCGTGGATCGACACCTGGAACGACACCGCCCGGCCGTTCAAATGGACCAAGACCGCCGACCAGATCATCGACCGCATCTGCCACTACTGCACACGAATCTCCGGACCAGCTCACTAGGCTCGGCTGTGCTGCTCTCCCCGTGGAAACGAGCGTCCGTCGAACGGGTGACGCCCCAAGGTCCTTCGGGCAGAGTCTGATCCGGGGCAAGACACGAGGCGACGGGTGAGCCGAACGCGATCCGCAGCCGCAGATCGATGGCTTGGCCCAGGCCCTGGCGGTCGACCGGTCCACTGCTGTGCGGCTGGACCGTATCCGGGTGCTGCGGCAGGCGGGAGCGGTAGTCGCCCACCAGCGCCGCGACGTCGGGCAGTTCCGCGTCGAGGAAGAGACGGAGGGGTGAGCTGCGGTCATCCTGGCAGATGGTGAGGCTCATACCGTCACCCCTGGACGGATTACGGCAGGAGCAGGGAGTGTGCAGGCCATGACGTGTCTCGTTGCGTTGATGCCCGGCCCACGGGCGGACGCGGGGGAGGAGAAGTTCAGGAAGAGAGGCGATGAGGGGACGGGCCGTCAGGCGGATTCCTGGCCGGGGGCGTCGGCACCGGCCTCCAGGGCCTTGTCGACGAATTCCCGTACCAGCTGCCTGACCTGAGCGGCCGGCACGACCTGCTCCCACCGGGGTGCCAACGCGCACTGCCAGCAGCGGAGCCGGAAACGGATCGATCCGTCCTCCTGAACCGAACCCCACACGGAGCGGGGCTGCTTCGCGCACGGGCCGTGCGGGTCGAGCGCGGACGTCTGCAGCACGATGTCGGGCTGGTGGCGCGGCGGCAGGGTCCTGTCGCGGCGGCAGCCGTCGCACCGCAGGAGGTGGCTGACCGCGCCCGGCTGGTGGATGAACCGGTGGCCGCCGCCTTCGTAGGTGTTGCAGCTGGCACACACCGGCCCGCGCACGCATCCGTGCGTGTGGCAGTGGTCCCAGTACACGGCCTGCCGCGGACCGGAACACATCCGGCACAAGAACGCCTCCGGCTGCGAGTTCTTCGGCAGCGACGCATACAGCCTGCCGCGCAGATGGTCCTTGTAGGGGCGGGCGACGGAGGCGGCGCACGCGGGGCACAGGGTGGTGTAGCCGCTGTTGCTGGACGTACGCCACTTCGAGACGTCTCCGGTGGCGTTGCAGCGGCTGCATCGGGCGGCCTGTTCGACGCACTCGGCGGCGATCCGGTCGGCCCGGTCGAGGAGAGCGGCGTAGGCACGCGGGACCATCCAGGCGTTGCCGGACCACGTCAGCAGCGGCAGGGGGCTGGTGCACGCGATGGGCGACCGGTCGTAGCGTTCCTCGACCTGCTCGAAGGTCGCACCGCACCCCAGCCCGTAGCGGTTGGGCAGGGTACGGCTGCACGGCTGCCGTCCTTCGCAGCGGCAGCCGTTGGCGCGCTGGTCCTGGTAGGAGACGTGCTCGAACCAGCGGTCGATCTGTGAGCGCCACGTCCGGTTGTGCTCGGCGGACGAGAGACGGGCGTCGACCAGGTCGTCGGGGTCGAAGGGGAGCGAGGCGAGCCGGTTGCCGGCCGCGCGGATGTCCCGGTCGTCCAGCCGCCACCGGCCCTTGTACTTGTAGCCGCGAACGGCGGTGTCTCCGATGAGGACGTGGTTGCTGATCTGGAAGGTGTAGCGGGACAGCGAGGCGGGTGCTGCGGGGACGGGGCAGCCCTCGGTGAGTTCCGCCAGCAGCTGGTTGGCGTACTCCCGACTGATCGGTGCCATGGGTGTGTCTCTCCTTGTGGGGGAGCGGGTGGGGCGGGGCGTGCAGTGGGCGGCGGCCTGCGGATGCCGACGCGATGCGGTCCGGGCCGGGAACGGCGGGCAGGGGAGCCGGGGATAGGGCCGGGAGATGTCACGGGTACTGCGTCGGCCCGGGCCGCGGGGAGGGCACAGGTTCCCAACCACCGGTCAGGAAGGCTGCCCCGGCCTCTTCGCAGACGGTGCGGGGACGGCGGTCGGTGAGGAAGCTGGCACGGTCGCTGTACTCGGTGGGCCGTGCCGCCGTCCGGTGCACCGTCCACAAGCCGTCACTGCTGGTGCTCGCGGCGGTGAGCCGGTGCAGCCACCGATCGAGCGGATCGGTCTGCACGGCTGTCCTGGGCTTGGCTCGGGTGTAGGCGATCAGCCAGTCCGCGAGCCACGGCCTGTCGGCCTGGTGGCTGATTTCCCGGAGCAGCAATTCCGTTGCGGCGGCCCCTTGGGCTGCGGCGGTTTCACGCAGCTGCTGCTGCCAGCGCGGAGCGCCGAGCAGCCGGGCCACGGCGATCGTCTCCGGGTAGGACACCAGCGCATGCGGCGCTACGGCCGCCGGCGTGCACCCCGTGGCTGCGGCCAGCCGGCGTACGCGGTCCTGCCAGACCGTCTCGGATCTCCACCCCTGTACCTGCCACGACCACACCACCGCTGCGGCGAGGGCCACCACATCCGCGGCATCAGGGCGGGCCCGTACGAGAGCGGCATGGCGGCGGTGCGCAGTGAGCACCTCGGGCAGGCTCTGCAGCGGAATGCTCGCCGGGCTCCAGGGGTGCGCGAGGAGCCAGCGCCGGTGACGCCGGCAGACGTGCCCGGCCGTTCCCGGGTACACCAGTACAGGCTGTCCGGGCCGCCAGGCCCGCCCGGTACACGCAGGACAGGTCCCCACCCATGCCTCGCCCGGCGTGTACCAGGCGGCCCGCAGGTTCTCGTCGTCCGCGAGCCGCCCGTGCGGGGCGGCGAGCGCGGGCAGCAGGCGGGTGAGCCGGGACAGGGGAAGACCGGTAGAGCGGGCCAGGGCCGTACGTGCGGGTGCGTTGAGGAACAGTTCCAGGCCGGTGCCCGGGGTGCCCGTCACCTGCACCCGGTGCGCGCCGCTCAGGATGCCCCGCAGCAAGTCCTGCGCGGGCAGACCGTAAGGGGCGGCCATCCTCCGGAACCAGGAGCCGGTCAGCTCCCCCGCCACGGGCGGGATACGAACAAGCGTGGAGGCGGAGGCTTGCACCAGCATCGTCCTTGTCTTTTGCGCGTGGGGGTGTTGAGGGCAGGGGCGCGGCCATGGCTCAGCGCCCCGTGCGACGGGAGGCCCGGGTGGGGCCTTCGCTGCACCGGTCAGTTGCCGGTGCGTGGCCGCAGAGTGGCGCGCGCCGCGTTCGTGGCCTGGACGTCGAGGAGCACCTGCGACAGCTGTTTCTTCGTGATCGCGAGGCTTCCGTCCAGGATGGAGCGGATCGCGGCCTCCCTGACGAGCAGGGAGAGACTGGCCATCACGCCGCCGGTGCGCAGGTGGATGTAGGCGGCGTGGCGTACCAGCGTTCCGGGCCGGTGGCGGGCCAGCCGCAGTGCCCCCTCCATGTCACGCAGGAGCGTGTGCCACATCTTCTTCTGCTCCGGGGTGCCGTTGAGCAGCGGGGCAGTACGCAGGAGTTTGCAGCGGGCGGCGAGCTGGGCACCGCGGGGCCCGGTCAGCAGCGGTGAGTCCTCCACGTTGACACCGGCCAGCACGAACGTCGCGGGTACTCGTTCCATCAGGGTCTTGACCTGGTCGGAGGTGTCGGCGCCGGGCCGGGTACGGGTGTTGAGCAGGTGCACGTCGTCGATGAACACCAGCTGGGTGCCCCGCTCCAACATGACGTGGCACACGGCGTTGGTGATGGTGTGTTCGGTCATCCGGTCATGGACGGGGATGCCGGCGAACCGGGCGAGGACCTTGGCCAGGTTCCTGGGCGTGTAGGTGGGCGGGACGGAAGCGAACAGCACGGGCATGGAGTCCTC
This sequence comes from Streptomyces sp. NPDC057654, assembly GCF_042800135.1. Lineage (NCBI taxonomy): Bacteria > Bacillati > Actinomycetota > Actinomycetes > Kitasatosporales > Streptomycetaceae > Streptomyces > Streptomyces sp. NPDC057654. Next base: position 19,563 of record NZ_JBHVHQ010000004.1, read on the forward strand.
CAGGCCCGGCCGGCGGCGCCGTTCACTCAGTTCGAAGGACCGGCCGAGCTCCATGAGCGTGGTCGATTTTCCCGCCCCCGGCGGTCCGGACACGATCAGCCCGCGCCGGGCGGTGCCCTGCTGTTTGTTGTTCACCAGCAGCGTGACCCTCAGCTCCGCCATCGCCCGCTCCATGGAAGGCGTCTTGAGGGTGACGAACTCCGAGTGGTAATTCAGCCGCCTCGCCTGGTCCCAGGACGGATCGTCCACCGGAGGGGCGGTCACCCGCAGACGGCAGACGTACTCCTGCCACCGGACGCAGTCCGTGACCGCGCCGGGAGTGACATCGCCGTCGGAGAAGTCGCCGCCCACGGCAGCAGTTACGGCAGCCACTGGTCCTCCTTAAGGTCCTGGTCGCTGAGGATGAGAGACCCTCCTGAGACATGGCCGGCCTGCGGCCCGTCACCGATGACGTCCTCGTCCTCGTCCGGCAGGGTCTCGTCGTCGGGATCCGGCGCCGCGTACACGCCGGCCAGCCCGAACGACGGGGCGAGCACGTCCAGCACATTGATCTCGCCCGCGGGCACCGGCACGCTCTCCGAGGCGCGGGACTTCGCCATCACCCGCCGCTCCGTGGGGGACAGCTTCTCTTTGCCCGCGGCCCGCCTGAGGAAGGCGTCCAGGGCCAGGGCCAGTTCGGCCTCGTGTTCCTCACGCGAACCGGTGCGCTCGACCACCTTGCAGATGTGTTCCCAGACGTGGTGCGTGAACGGGAGCGCGACCGAGGTGGTGTGGATCCACGCCACCTCACGGAAACCCTCCGGCAGCCGGACCCAGATCCGGACCGGGTCGTAGGGGTTGTAGTGCACCTCCCACAGGCCCTTTTGCGCCCGCACCCCGGAGTCCTGCCCGCGGCGGCCGTTGAGGCAGCTGCCGTCGTAGGTGCGGTAGTCGAACCGGATACCGGCATCGGTGATCGGCTGCCAGCGCACCGGCAGCAGCTCCACGAAGTCGTCCGCCGACAGCGGCACCGGAACATACCCTGCCACCGGAAGCAGCGCCGCCCACATCTGGTTGGGCGTGAGGGCTTTCTTCGGCATCAGCGGATGCCTCAGGCCTGCGTGCGGGCGGTGGTGCCAGTGCACGAGGAACTCCTCCCACAATGCCTGGAGTTCGGCCGCGGTCCACAGCGGCTCCTGCTCGACCTTGGAGCCGCGCTCGCTCACGTTCGAACCGGTGTGGCCGGGCAGCCACTGGCAGAACAGCGAATTGATCGAACCGAACGGCCTCTCCACATGTCCCTTGGCCGGTCCGTTGGCCGGAGGCACCAGCTGCAGCGAGATCCCCAGGCTTTCGCACGCGGCCCGGGTGGCGGGGGAGACGAACACCTTGCCCTGGTCGACCACGACCGTCTCGGGCACGATCACGGGACGGGCCGCCGCGTCCTTCAGCCGCTCGTCGATGCCGGTCAGCCGCTCGTGCGGCACGACCGAGGAGGTCATCGACAGCGCCGCAGACCAGCCGGGCCGCATCACCATCGGTGTCATCATCTGCGCCAGTAGCACCGCCACGTCCGTCAGCTTGCTCCCCGCCGGCCGCAGTACCCCCCACAGACCGCGCACGGCCACATCCACGGCGATGGTCAGCTCCAGACGCCCCACCACCCCGTCGTCCAGGACCACCAGCACGTCCAGCGGCGAACTGTCCAGCATCACGATCTCACCCGGACGCAGCGCCAGCGTCGGTGTGAACGGCGGGGCCGGACGGGCGGCGCGGGCACGCCGCTGCGCCACCGTCCCCTGCAACCCGAGGGATGTCTCCACCAGGTCGAGGAGCTTGCTGAACGTGGACTGCGGCGGCACCTCGACCGTCCGCCGGCCGTCCTCGCCGTGGTGGTCGTCCAGCCACCACTGCACCTCCTGGCGCATCCGCTTCTTCCACCCCCGCGACCGGGAGTGGGAAGCCTCGACAGCCAGCAGGGTGCGCAGCGCCTCGACCACCCGGGGATCGGCGCGGACCAGCCGCGCCGAGCTGCGACGCTTCTTGACCAGCCCCCACACCCCGTCCGCGTGGTAGCGCGCACGCCACCTGCGCACCGTCGCCCGGCTCACGTCCGCCCAGCCCTGCGCGGCCAGTTCATCGGCCTTCGCCTGCTCACGCTGGGCCAGCGTGGTGGACGCGGGATCGTACTCAGGTCTCACCGACGCCGTGCCGTCCGGGGCGGGACACCTCGTCTCCACCTCACGGACGTGCCGCTCCAGTTGAAACGCACGCCACTGCTCGCCCTCGGACACCGTCGACAGCAGACCCATCTGCGGCACCCGCAGGCGCGGCGGACCGCCCACCGGCTCGAACGACGCATCGCCGAGCAACTCCGCCAGCCCGAACACCGCCAGCGTGTCCTCCCCGTCCTTCTTCTCCGTCCCGGACAGCCAGATCCGCGCACCGGATGCCGAGGATGCCTCGATACCCGCGACGGTCCATTCCCGGCCGCCGTAGCGCACGCCGGTGCCGAGCCTGAGTAGGGGCCGACTCACCGCCCGGCCTCCGCCGCGCACGCCACCGCGACGACCCGCTCGTGCAGCGGGCGCCGAAGCGGCACGCTCAGCACACCCACCCACAGCGCGTGGAATACCGACGGCCACACCGCGATCGGATCACCCAGCAGCCGCACCCCCTCGACCAGCGCCGTCGGCGCCCGGAAACACTCGGCCACCTCCGGCAACCGGCCCTGCGCGCACCGCGGATGCCGGTAGCCGGCAAGCCAGCGCACGTTGGCCTCCACCACGGGCGGCGGCGGTGCGACCAGACGGTAGTGCCAGCCCGCCGCGGCCGCCGCACCCTCCAGGTGGGCGGCCCGCCACACCAGTCGCCGCCCCGCCCCGAACCGGCTCGCACAGTCCACCAGCAGCCCGCTGCCGTCCGTCAGACGCGCCATCAGATGCGGTGCGTGCGACACCGTCCTGCCGCCCCGGCCGTGCCACAGCAGCTCAACCGGCCGACAGGCCAGTGCCACCACCTGCGGGTCACGGTCCAGCATCATGACCTGTGTGCGCATGGCCTTGAACCCGTAGTGCACCAGATAGCCGTTGGTCGAGGACCACCACCAGCCCGGTGCCACCCGGCGGCCCTTCAGCACCGGGAACTGCTGCACCGGCAGACACTCCTCCAGCCGCTGTTCGCCGGCGGCCTCAAGCCACGGCGCTTCGTGCTCGATGCCAGCAGGATCCACGAACCGTGCGGTCATGCGGGCAGGATCGGCCAGGCGGCGTCTGGCGGGTGAAGCAGGACAAGGACCGGGCCGCTGTGCCACGGAAGACAGAGAGATCACGAACAACTCCCATACGGGAAAGAATCAGGACCGAAGATCAGGGCTGAGGCGCCGACCGGGCGGTCGGCACGGCTACCTGGGAAACGGGCGAGGCATATCGGCCGGCGACAGCAGACGGGATGGGCGGCAGGCCGCAGCCGGCGGATTGCGCAGCGACCTCGTCCCCCACGTCCAGGGCGCACACCGCGGCTCTTCCGGCCGACGGTGAGGGTGCCCGCGGCGCCACACGAGCCGCGGGCGTCGGCCAGTGTCAGGCTGGCGCGATCCGCCGACTCCGCGGCACCGGAAATCCCGTACGGGAAGACACTCCTCCAGCGCCCGTTCCCCGCCTGCCTGGAGCCACGGCATCACCTGCTCCCTACCGGACTCATCCACGAAACATGCCTCCACCAGCGCGGGGTCGATCCGCCGGGAACGGAGCGGAAGCGAAGCGCGCACCGATCCAGGCGGCTGCTCGTGTTCCCACACAGAAGTTCCAGACATGAAAAGGTCACACTTCCTTCGAAAAAAGTGATTGAGCAGAGCCGATGCCCCACGACTTGCCAGCCCGTTGTGCGCTGGTGAGACCGGTCCGCCGGGCGGCAGGGAAGCCCATCTGCCGTCCGCCTGAACGGAACCTGAGGACGATCACTGTGGTGGACACGGCCTGGCACGGGAAGACATTCCGGCTCGAACAGCTCGAACGAGCGATGCAATCAAAACGGAGCCGCACCCGCGCCACTCAAACGGGTGTTCTGTCGAAGATCCGCATGGAGATTCGTGCAGGTCAGATGGTCGTACGGGTGGAGAACCGTTCGCTCACCTGAACCAAGACTCGTTCGGATCGGGCATGCTGCGCAGCGAAGCAACAGACACGCACCCCCGTTGCCCACTGCCGAAGAGGAGAAGGCAAGCATGAACTGAGCGCGTGACGGCCCAAGTTCCCGGATGCCGTGGACCGATGCAACACAGGCCACCGACGGCACCCGCGCACACCGGCCGCCAGTGGATCCGCCCCGCCCTCTGTCCTCGACCTGCCGAGCACCCCTTGGTGGCATCCCGAGGACTGTCTGGGCGACCCAGCGCCCGCACGAGCCACCCGTCATGGGCCCGTGTCGATAGGTGCGGGTGGGAAGCGCCCGCCATTCGTACCACCGACCCGGCCGCTGACCGGACCGGCGGCCTTGGCCCTCGGCTGGTCCGCGCTGTGAACGCTTCCTCCGAGCACGCTGCCCTCTGTCAGCCTGCGCTCAACAGGACTGCAGGGCTGCGTCGTTACCCCACGTCGCTATCGCGCGTGCACCGCCGTCTCGCCGTACCTGTGAAGGAGAGCCAGCCATGGCCGTCATCTCGCCCGTCCCCAGGGAAATGCAGCCTCAGTACCCAGACCTCACGCCGGTGTACCGTCTGGCTGGCCTGTTGAAGAGCGTGGGTCGCACCGCCGACGCGGAAGCCCTCAAGACCGCCGCCGACGCGGAGGGCGCCCTGGAGCAGGCCCACGATCGCCGAACTGATGCCCAGGAGCTGTATCTCGACCCGCCCCGCTGCACGACCCGGGAGCAGTGGGCGCATGTGCGTGCCGCGCTCAGCCGCGCCGACAACGCTGTGGCCTGGCTGCATTCCCAGCCCCTGGCCAACCATCAGGAACTGATGGTGCATGGCGTGTTCGTACTTCTGGAAGCGGCCACGCGCGGCGTGCGCACGACCGCTTTGGCCCGGGGCGCAGCGGCGGCACTGGAGGATGTCGGCTTTCACTGCGCGGCCATCGTGCTCGCAGAAGCCCCGCTCATCGACCCGAATCCCTGCATCTCGGACCTTCCGCGGCAGCGTGCAGCCCACGATGCAGCCGCAGCACTGGCGCGAGCCAGCCGGAACCGCGGAGGGGACGACGCCGACGAGCAGTTGCGTATCGGCCTGGTTGACCGCGCGCACGTTCTGGCCCTGCAGGCCGCCGCGGCCTGACCGGCACCGGCAAAGCGCACGTCCCGTCGACGGATCGGTCAAGCGGCAACGAACGGTCCGCCACCGCTGCTTGACCGACATCAGTTCCTTTGGACCCGCACATGAACGAACGCTTCGCAGCAGTGGACGCCCTGATCGGGCGCGGTCCCCGCTCGCCCCGGCTGCCTGCGCCCGAAGAACGCCGCCGCTTGCGGGAAGCCTGGGGTTCCTCCCTCGAGGAATTCGCCAGCACCCTCAACCAGGACACGGACGACATGGCGGCCTGGGAGGCCGGACACCGGGGCGCTGACCGGGGCGACGAGATCGCCTACCTGCGCCTGCTCAACCGCATCCAAGAAGAGCTGCCCCCCGCCTACGAACCGGACTGGGCCGCTCTGCGCCGACGCCTTGGCCCTTCGCCGCGCCAGCCCCGCCCGGTACCGCCGTGCGACGGCTGCGGACGGCCGATGGGCCGATGCGAACGGTGCGGCCAGCTCACCACCAGTAAACCCGCAGGACCTTGGCTACACCCGGGTACCCACTGTGCCCTTCAAGGCCCGGCCATCCCTCCACAGCCGTCCCCGGGCCCCCGACCGCCGCTTAGCCTGCCGAAACCGCCCGAAGGCTTTCCTCTCGGACCACTGGCGGTCCTCGACTATCAAAACGACGACGACCGCCTCGTGGCCCACATCAAGGACCACCGCAGCATCGAGTGCCCGGCAAGAACCCTGCCCGACCTGCTGGCATGGGCCTACACACGCGGCATCGGAGCACCCCGGCTGCACGCCAAAGGAAATCACCTCCTGCCGCTGCTCATCCTCACCGCAGCCACCACCAGCTTCTTCGGACTTCCCTTTGCCCCGGACGATCCCGTCGAACGGCCGCTGCCGGCAGACCATCCCGTCCTGGCCGACCTGGACCGGGCCGGATGGAAGCCCGTTCAACCGGGCATGGGCCCCTGGAGCCGGCTGCAGGCCCGCCTGATCGAAGGCCACCGCATCACGGTCCGGCTCGCCATCCAGCCCTGGGGAGCACTGAGGGAAAGCTGGGGTCTTCACGCTCTGGACGCCGAGGACCTCGCCGTGGTGACGACCCGCTACGCGGACACCGTGCTGACCCCCTGCGACACCCCCGCGACCTGCGGCGCGGACCTGATGACCGAGCTGCGCCCGCCCAAACAGTGGGCCACGCACGCCGGCAGCGGCCAACGCGTCCTGGAGCCTGCCGTACGCGGCGCCCTGACTGTGGCGCACGACCCCGCCCCACCCGAAGCACCCCCCAACCACCCGGTGGCGGTCCGCGACAGAGACCCCGACGACGTCCTGCACGAGGAGACCTATAACTGGTTCCGGCAGCCCTCCCAGCGGGAACGCGAGAGCTACCACCACGTCGTCGGCCTCGACACCAATTTCGCTTTCACCAACGCCGCAGGCAAGCTCAAGGTCGGCTACGGGCCGCCCGGCCCCCTCGAGTACCAGCCCGTGTTCGACCCGTCCCTGCCAGGTACCTGGTATGCAGACCTCTCCGACATCGCCACCGACTCCCGTCTGCCATCCCCCTTCACCGCGAACGGACAACCGCCCACCGGCCCCACCTGGTACGCCACCCCCACCCTGGCCTACGCCCAGACGATTGCATCCCGAGCCGGACTCACCATCAAACCGATCAAGGCCTACGTGCGGCGCGGCAACGGCGGCACCTACCTCGAGCCGTGGAACAAACGGCTGCGCGAGGCCTACTGGCAGGTGCTGCGCCGCCTGCGGATCGGCCCCGAGGCCACCGGCTCCGCCTTCCTGCATGCCTGCGAGCAAGCCGAAGCCGAAGGCGACCGGCTGGACTGGATGTTGCTGTCGGTCATCAAAGCCACCGCGGACGGCGGCATCGACAAACTCCAGGAAGGCCCCACCGACCCCAACCAGGCTCCCTACGAGCGCTGGCCGGCGCTCCAGCGCGTCACCTGGCGCCCCGATATCCGCGCCGCCATCGTCGCCGCCGCTCGTACCGACCTGCACCGCAAGATGACCGGCATGGCCAACGCGGGCCGCTACCCGCTGGCAGTGCTCTCCGGCTGCGTCGTCTATCCCGCGACCCGGCCCACGGCCCTGGACATCCTCCCCGACGATCGCCCCGTCCCGGGCAGCTTCACCCTCGGGTCCCGCTTCGGTCATGTCGCGCTCTACGGCACGAACACCATGGACTGGGCCCACGCCCTGATGGCGCGCCAGATCAATCCCGCGGCATGGATCGAAAACCCCGACGCGATCCCTTTGCCACTCCCTGAACACCCCTCCCATCCCGACGCCCCGGACGAGCCAGCCATAACCCTGTTCTAAAGGGGGCAACGCCTTCACCGAGCCCTTGCTCGTCGGCGGCTCACCGCCGTCACGGCAGACAGGACACCTCTTCTCCTGTCCGGCTATGTCCACCGGGCTCGTCGCCGCCCGTCGCCGGGACGCCCACGGGATGGACCGCGCGGCATCTCTGATGCCGATACCGGCCCCGCCTCTTGCTTCCGGTGCCCGGATCCGCACCCAACCCAGGCATCGCCGATTCCGCTACCGCCCCCATCACCCAGAAAGCACCCGACATGATCCTGATGTACGCCTTCATGGACACCCGCGGTACGTGGCACGGCGACCCCGACGCCGACATCCACGAATCCCAGCCCGGGCAGGGCTCCCTGACCCTCCCCGCGCGGGCCCAGGCCGGACGCGAGGCAAGCCTGTTCGCCGGCCAGACGCTGCACGTGCTGTATGCCGTCAGCGACCTCGAGCCCAGCACTGCCACCTACCAACTCGACAGTGGGGACACGCTCCTGGCTTCGTGGCACGTCCACGAACTTCTGTCAGCCCCCTACAGGACACCGCCCGATGCTTCCCCGGCCGAACCTGCACCGCCAGGCCCGGCGCCCGTCGCCAAACTGCAGATCTATGCCGACGACCGCCGCTACGACCTCGACGCGGAACCGCTCGATGACGGACGGATCGAGGTGAACGTCATCATCAGCTCTGCCGGCGGCGAGATCTGCGGAGACCTCACCGGGGAGGTAGATGGCACCGACTTGGCCCCTCTCTCACGTCTCCTAAACGCGGCCGCCGGAGTCTGTCTGCCCTCACCATCACCGGCTCCCTCGGCACCCGCCCCATCCGACAAGCCTGTGCACCGTGGCGCGCCCTGGACTGAGGAACTGCTCGAACGTCTGCGTGCCGCCCACGCGGAAGGAAAGGACACCGCGGCGCTCGCAGCCGAGTTCGGGCGTGGCGAGGCATCCATCCGGTGGAAGCTGCACCACCTCAAGCTGGAGCCCTTCCCCGATGACCTCGTCCCCGGCCGGCGGGCGCTGCCCACTCCCGAGCAGCCCAAGGCCTACACCGTGGCGGACAAACGCGAGGCAAACCCGAACGCCTACAAGGAGTGGAAACCCGAGGACGACCAGCTGCTGGCCCGACGCTCGGCCCAAGGCGCGGGCATCCCTGAACTCTCACAGGAGTTCGGACGCGGTGAAGGAGCCGTCATCGGCCGTCTCAACAAGATCGGTGCCATCGGTCCCGCAGCCGACGAGGCCGCCCGCTACACCTACTGAGACCCCAGTGCCGTCTTTTGACAGCCCCTCCGTCTGCCCCTAATGTAGTGCCTAATCAGATATTAGAGTGCGCATGTAAGGGTGTGTGGTTCGGTGCTGTTGACAACCGGGCAGGCGGCCGAGGAGCTGGGTTGCGCTGTCACCACCTTCCGGCGTCTCGTACAGGCCGGACTGTTGCCCGGCCTGTCCCGCCGCGGTGTGCGTGTCATGATCCCTCTCGCTGCAGTGCAGTCCCTCAGCACGCGCCGCCACGCACCCCTGGAACAGATCGAGGCCGACGAGATCGCCGTGCTGCGGGTCGATGCGGCCCAGCGGGCTGACGAGCCGGACCGGGACTGGATCGGCTTCGCGGCCTCCCTCACCCCCGACGACCTCCTCAAGGCGCTACGCGGCTGGTGGCGATGCGATGCGGCGAGCGTCGCGGCCGGGGGAGTGCTGCCGGTAACCCTGTCCGGCTACGTCGTGGCCGTCCTGACCGGCCTGGAGTGGTGGGAGAAGAACGACGAAGGCCGTCATGCTTTCCCTGGCGCCCGCCTGGCCGGCTACGTCACCGATCTGGCCACCCCGACGACCACCATCACCTCCCATGCGGCCGACGACCAACGGCTCGCCGAACTGCTTCTGGGTACCCGGCTCGCTTCCCGCTCCGGCGGCGCGATCGCCTACGTCCCCACCCACACCGCCAGCTGAACACCAGGCCCGGACAAGGATCCCGATGGACGCACAGAGCTACAACACCGCTCTCGCCGACCTGCGAGGTGTGCGGGACGCGATCAGGAAGGCCCGAGCGCAGCTGGTGAAGCTGGAAGCCGACCGGGACAAGCAGATCGTCCGGCTCACCGGGCACGCGAAGGCGTCGGCGGAACGAATCGCCCCGGCGGCCGGGCTGAGCGTGGCCGACGTCGTCGCTCTGGCTCCCGCCCTGGCCCCCGACAGCCTCGCCGACAGCGACGCCCCCCAGCCGCAGCCTGCCCCCGAGACGGCCGCAAAGCCCCCCACGGAGCTCACGCCCCAACCGCAGCCAGGAGCAGCAGCGGCCGCAGTGGACACCGTTCTTCCGCAGCCGACCGTACCGGCCCCGACTGCCGCGAGCGAGGCCCCTGTCGCGAAGACCCCCGCAGCCACGGATGCACCGCGCGCCCTGCCTTCCATCCCCGAAGGCGACCGGGGCAACGCGTGGTGCACGCACACCTCCGGCCTTGTCTCCACCCGCCCCAACTTCACCCAGCAGGCACGCTCCACCGTCTTCCTCGACACCACCACCGGCGTCCTGGTCCACCGCAACCAGACCCACCGCCTCGACCTTGGCACCGCCACCGCGGCCGACATCCTTACTGCCGTCTTCCATGCCATCCCCGAGGGCGTGGAGCGGATCTACATCACCGCCGGTGACCCCTGGCACCGCGACGCCGACCGCTACCCGTACCTGCGCGATGCGGTCGCCGCCTGGCTGAACGCGCCCATCCCGGGCTGGCGTACGGACACCGGCCGAGGCCGCGACCGGATGGCGGGGCACTTCGTCCATGCCCGCAACCCCGTCGGCCGCTACCAGCGCGAGAGCGGCGAGCAGCATGTGGAGATCCGCTCCGTGGGGGAGTGGTTCGATGTCGACGGTGACGACCCGGCAACCGTGCGCGACGCGTTCGTGCTGCTGTGGCAGGCACTGCGCCGCCACTGGAGCGACGCCGTGCTCATGGGTTCCCCCTCCCAGACCGGCCGCGACCTGTGGACCCGTACCATTCCGCAGCGTGGCCAGTACGCTGACGGCTTCCCCGTCCTGTCGGAGGAACTGCGCGGCCTGCTGCACGCCACTGCGGGCCAGGGCCGCAACGAACTGCTCACCCCGCCCCGCGTCCCCGAGCAGCTGCCTCAACTCGTCGAATACGACCGCACCTTCGCCTACGCCAAGCACACCTGGAAGTCCCCGGTCGGCACCCCCCGCCGCATCACCGCGACCGCCTTCGCCGCCTGGTCGGAGAAGGAACAGACCCGCGCCCTGTACGGATGCGGGCACTGGCAGGTGCGCGTCACGGTCCCCGACGCCTGGAACCGCGTCGGCTTGCTGCCCGCCCCCGCCCCGGGCGAGCGCGCCTGGCACTACCCGGCCGAGCCCGGTACCACCTTCACCACTTGGGCCGGAGGCCCGGAAGTCCACACCGCCCTGACCAACCCCATCCAGCCGTGGCAGATCGAGATCCTCGACGGCATCCTCTGGGAGGACGGCAAACCCCTCGACGACTGGGCCAAGAAACTCAAGGAGACCTGGACCAACCTCTCCGCCCAGGCCCACTTCCAGGGCGACGCCCAGCAGGCCCGCGCCGCCCACCTCGCCTCCCGCGCCGTGCGCGCCATCCTCCTGTACGGCATCGGGTCCTTCGCCCAGCGCCCCCGCATGGTCACCGGCACCACCCCCCGCCCCATGGAGCGCGACGTACCCCCGGACGCCGAAATCATCGGCTTCGACGACGAGTTGATCACCTGGCAGAAGCCCACCGGCTTCAGCCGCGACCCCAACGCCCACCCCGAATGGGCCGCAGCCATCTGGTCCGGCGCCCGCGCCGCCCTGCTCACCCAACGCCACCGCGACGACGACACCTACGCCGGGGCCCTGCACGCCCCGCCCGGCACCGTCGTCGCCTTCCGCACCGACGCCCTCTACCTCACCCAGCCCCAGAGCTGGCCCTACCACCACCAGCCCGGCGACTACCTCCTGCGCGGCCACCTCACCGGCCCCGTCACCGCCCCCACCACCGAAGAAGAGCTCCTCACGCTCCGGGACGCCGGACGTGCCGCCCTGACCACCAGCGGCCAGGAGGCCTGATGCCGCCCCGCCGCCGCAACCAGCCCGGGAATCAGAGGCAGTTGAACGAGGCAGCCCGCCTCGCCGACCGGCTCCAGCAGGCCGGCTACACCAAACGGGACATCGCCCGCATCATCGACCGCGACCCCTCCCTGGTCTCGCAGTTCTACACCAAGAACAAGGGTGCCGCTTTCGTCCCAGCCCTGCGGCAGGTCCTGGCCGCCGTAGAGACCGGTGGCATCACCGAACTGCCCGAACTCGCCGCTATCGCCGCCCGGCACACCCACCGGCGTACCACCGCCTCCGGCGCCCGCGCCCGGGTGCGGTCCAAGGCCGTCCTGATCACCCCGACCGGCTCCGGCACCGGCCGCGTCGGCGCCCAGGCCATCGCCTCCGGCTCCGCCCGCCTGCGCCCCCTGATCGCCGAGGCCGCCCGTCGCGGGCTGCGCCTGGCCTTCACGGTCCGACTGGCCAAGACGGGCTACCTGCACCCCTCCGGCAGCCCCACCGACTCACCCGGCATCCGCCGCGACGTCATCCAGCGCGCCGACCACACCGAGGAACGCTCCTACGGCTCCGCCCAGACCGGCGGCTTCGACGCCGCCGACCTCGCCCGCCGCGTGGACGCCGCAGGCGGCGACGTCACCGCCGCCGTGCACCAATGGCTCGTGGAGACCGGACGCATCCGCCCGGACGCCCACATCATCCACCTCGAAATCCGCACCTGGCGCCCCCGCTGACAGAGCGAGGGGCAGCGCCACCCCACACGGTCCCTCAGCGGTCAGCGTCTTCGGACTGCGTCTCGGCATCAGACGCGCCCGCCGACTCGGGCGCAGGGGCGGTGTAGAAGACGGACTTGCCTTGCTTGGTGCGCTCAGCCTGGCTCTTGGCCACGAGCCCTTCGAGCGTGACCCGCACGACCTTGGTCGCGATCTGACGCTCGGGGTGGGCCTGGCCCAGCGCTGCGGAGATCTCCGCAGCGGAGCGCGGTTCCTTCAGCTCGACAAGGTGACGGCGGATGAGCTCGACCAGGGTGGGCTGGGCCGCCTTCGGGGCACCCTCCGTCTTGGCCACGGGCTTCCTGGCTGCTGCCTCTTCCGACGTGGTGGTGGACTTCCGCGTCCTGGGCTTCCCACCGCGCGCGGCACTGGCCTTCTGCCGGGGAGAGGGCACCGCTGCGCTTTCGGGCTCTGCCGCAGGCTCCGCCGGCGCTGTGGTGATGCCCAGCGCCTGCTGCATGTTCACCAGCACCGTGTGGTCGTGCTGCAGGGAGGCAAGCTGCTCCTGCAGGGAGGCGATCTCCACACCGACACGTTCCTGCTCCTTGGCGTTGCGCTCAAGGTCACCCGTCACCTGGGCGGCGTACTGCGATGTCAGTTCAGAAGCGGGAGTCGTTGTCTCGGGCATGGTGCTGACCTTTCCTCGCTCCCGCGCAGGCACATGCCCCGCAACAGCCCGGCCGGCAGCCGGACATGACCGCGGGTGTCGGCGCGCAGCGCGCACTGGAGGGCCAGCAGCCGCGCGGCGGGGGAGGCGAACCTGGGGAGCGCGGCGGCCAGGTAGGTGAGCATCTCCGCTACGCGCAGCCGCTCGCCGGATGCTGCAGGCTGCGCCCCGGCGGCGGTGAGGGCCGCCGGGCAACTGGCAGGCCGCGGCCTGCGTGGGCCATGGACGGTGTCCGGCACGATGGCCGTGCGGCTGGTTGCTGCGGCGCAGGCGGCGCAGGCATCGGCCAGTCGCCAGGTGCGGCCGCTGTGGTCGCGGGTCAAGGCGAGCAGGACGGGGTCGGCGCAGCCGCGGTGACGCGGATGCCATGAGCACCCGCGCTCCCGGCACTGGCAGGTCCTCAGATGCCCTGGGAGTACATCGGTCCTGGCGTGACAGGCCAGATGTGCCAGGACGGCGGACCGCGCGGACGCAGCCCTGAGAGAGGTGTGCGCGGTGCAGTGAGCACAGACAAGACTCGGCTCCCCCGCCCGTGAACGCAGTTCCACCGTCCAGATACGCCGCACTGTGACGTGCGCACCGGCAAGCCTCATCGGCTGGTTGCCCTCCTGTCGTTCAGCGCCGCCGTGACCAGTGCGTTCCATCGGAGGCACCTGGGACGAACGCACGGTAGTGCAGATTCCCACACCGTAATCGGCGGCCTCCATAGAGACCGAAAGTGCAGAAATTCGCACTGACAGGGCAGGTGTCTGCACCGTCGGATGATGGGGTGCCGATCTTGCAGCCCGATCCCGACCTCACCGCCCTGCGCGTAACGCTGGCGCGTCTGAGGAATGACCGCGGCTGGACCTTCGACGAACTCGCCGACCGCAGCGGTCTGGCCCGCCGCACCGTCATCGACCTCGAACACGGCCGCGCCGCGGGCAATGTCACCACCTGGCACGCCCTCGCGCACGCCTTCGACGTTCCCATCGAGGAACTGCTTGGCGCTCTGTGCGGCAACCACACCCCGCCTGGTTCGCAGGACGCCTGAAGCCCTGCCTGCTCTCACTGGCTACTACACGGCAGAATCACCCGAACGGCAAACAGTCCCAGAACATGTGACCGCCTGGTGGTTCGTATGTTCGGAATCGTGGGGCCAGTTGGGGGACATGCCTCCCGCCATGCGTTCCGGGGGCGAACGCCGCCTGGCACGGTCCCCGCCATGTGCCCCGACCGCATCCCCACCGGCCGCCACTGGGACGGCAGCCCACGCCATCTGCACTCCCGCCGTCCCCTCCAAGTGGCCGCACACAGCCCCAGCCGCCTGCTGCGCCACGGCCAAAGCGGCCGCTGCCGTCAGTGCGGCAGCCGCATCGACCTCTATCAGCGCGCCGACCAGCGGCCCATCGCCCTGCACCCCACCGAACTGACCGCCACACACGTCCCCGAGCCCTGCCGCTGGCACCTCAGCAGCGGAATCGCCTATCCGCACGGCGATGGCAGCCCATGGTGCCGCGTCCCGCACGCCGTGCTCTGCCCCCGCCGCATCCCCCTATACCGAACCGGCCCCGCCCTCGACGCGATCCGCCGCCAGCTCGCCGTGCGCACCCGTTGTCTGATCGACACCGGCGCCTTCACCCCCGCCCCGCCTCCCACCCGTCCGCACACCGCCGATGGCGCCACCTGTCCCGTCGTGCAGATGCTGCTGTGCCGCTATCTCGCCGAGCACGGGGTCGAACACATCCGCTGCGTGGTCCGGACCCGCCACCGCCACCGCTGCCCCCAACCCGTCCTCACCCCCACCGGACCCGCGGGCGCGTGGAGACTGCTGCCCACCGGACCCCGCCGCGGCCAACTCGCCCTCCCCGACGTCCTGATGGCCGTCTACGACCTCGGCCACCTCCCCTACAGTGAGCAGCTGCGCTGGCGCGCCCAGCGCTGCCGACGACACGCAGCCAGCCCCGGCGCCGCCGACCTCGCACTGACTGGGTGGCAGCCCTTCGACCCCCTCCTGCATGCGCCCCACATCCGCACCCGCCTGCCGCACACCCCGGCACGTCGACTGAGGAATCGGTGACGGTGACGATGTCGCACCATGCCCTGGAAATCCTGCTCACCCGGCCCCTGACAGCGGCCGAACTCCACCACGCCGCCCGTGCCTGGCCGCTCGCAGCCAACCACGACACCACCCGCCTCATGGCCGTCACGAGCGGCAAAACCCCCGAACGTGCCGCCCACCGCCTGCGCCGACGCCTCACCGACCGGCTGCCCATCGACGTGATCACCACTCACTACCCGGACGCCCGCGGACGGGTCCTCCTCAACGTCGCCTTCCCGCCCGCCATCTACACAGCCCTGAAACGCAACGCCCGCCGCGCGGGCCAGCCTTCCGAAGGCTACGTACGAGGGACCATCCACCGCGCCCTGGCCCGAGCACGCCGACCAGGAGGCCGACCGGCTCGACCGCACCGTACGCCAACTCCTCGCCGGCACCACCCCCGCGCACCTGCTGTCCGCCGTCGGGCACGCCCTCACCCGCCCCCTGGAAGGACCCACCTCATGAACCCGACCGACGAGCAGTCCGCAGCAGCCGACGCTTTCCACGCTGGCGACCACCTTGCCCTGCAGGCCGGCGCGGGCACCGGCAAGACCACCACCCTGACCCTGCTCGCCCGCGCCACCACCCGCCGCGGCCGCTACCTCGCCTACAACCGGGCCATCGCCCAGGACGCAGCCGCCCGCTTCCCCACCACCGTGCAGTGCAAGACCGCCCATGCCCTCGCCTACGCGGCCGTCGGCCACCGCTACACCCGCCGCCTGAACGCACCCCGCCGCCCAGCCTGGCAGACCGGACAAGCCCTCGGCCTGACCAAAGCCGTCCGCATCGGCGACCGGGAGATCTCCCAACGCGCCCTGTCCAACGCCGCCCTGCGCACCGTCACCCGCTTCTGCCACACCGCGGACGAGATCATCACCCGCCACCACGTCCCCCGCCTGCGCGGACTGGACGACCCCGGCCTCCACCGCGAACTCGCCACCCAAATCCTGCCGTTCGCGCACAAAGCCTGGGCCGACCTGCAGTACCCGGACGACGGCGCCGTCCGCTTCGACCACGACCACTACCTCAAGATCTGGGCCCTTGCCCGGCCGCGCATCCAGGCCGACTTCCTGCTACTGGACGAGGCCCAGGACACCAACCCCGTCGTCGAACAGATCTTCCTCGCCCAGCGCGAGCACGCCCAGCTGGTCATGGTCGGCGACTCCGCTCAGGCCATCTACCAATGGCGCGGCGCCAAAGACGTCATGACCGGCTTTACCGGCACCCACCTGACCCTGTCCCAGTCCTTCCGCTTCGGCCCCGACCTCGCCGCCGAGGCCAACCGCTGGCTGCACCTGGCCGACGCCCCGATCCGTCTCACCGGTACCCCCGCCGTGCCCACCGAACTCGGCCCCGTCACCCGGCCGGACGCCGTGCTGTGCCGCACCAATGTCGGCGCCATG
This sequence comes from Streptomyces sp. NPDC057654, assembly GCF_042800135.1. Classification (NCBI taxonomy): domain Bacteria; kingdom Bacillati; phylum Actinomycetota; class Actinomycetes; order Kitasatosporales; family Streptomycetaceae; genus Streptomyces; species Streptomyces sp. NPDC057654. Next base: position 36,105 of record NZ_JBHVHQ010000004.1, read on the forward strand.
GCCCACGTCATGACCCTCATGGCCGCCAGCCACCGGGTCGCCCTGGCCGGGGGAGGAGACAGCCTGCAGGCCCTGGCCCTCGCCGCCCGCGACCTAAGGAAGGCCGCCGCACCCACCACCCCGAACTCATCCTCTTCCCCAGCTGGGGCGAACTGCAGGACTACGCCGCACATGACCCGGCCGGACGCGATCTGCAGCCCCTGGTCAACCTCGTCGACACCCACGGCACCGACGCCATCCTCGCCGCCGTCGCTCACCTCGCCCCCGAGCCGCACGCCCAGGTCACCGTCTCCACCGCCCACAAGGCGAAAGGCCGCGAATGGCCCCGCGTACTCATCGCCGACGACTTTGCCCGCCCCAAGGACGACACTGCTGAGACAGGCACCCCCAAGGCACCCGACCCCATTGACGATGCCGAAGCCCGCCTGGCCTACGTAGCCGTCACCCGCACCCGCCAACGCCTCGACCTGGGCGGCCTGTCCTGGATCCACGACCACCCTGACAACCTCTCAGCAGCGACTCTGGCATGAGGTGTCGCTTCCGGGGTGTCCGCGACGACCGCAGACGCGCCGGTGGGAGGGAGGCTGGGCTCTTCCTCCCACCGGCGCGTCTTGTGGGTCCTGAATCGTGCCTGACGGTTGTTACCGGGTGACACACAGACCACACCAAGGGGGAAAGACTTGATCGTCGACAGCCATGTCTCGCTGGTGCCTGTCGACAGGCCCGCCCCCTTGCTGGTGGAGAGGAGCCCGCCCAGTGGACCGGCTGTACGACGGTCTCATCCTCTGCGCCGCGGGCCTCGGGCAGGCCGACACCAAGCGGCTCAGAGTGGACCACCCGGTGGTCATCCTCGGCGACCGGATCTTCGGCGGCCGATCCCGCCAGTCCCGCAGCGCGGCCACTGCCTCGCCGGAGACGGACCAGCACCCAGCCCACACCTGCCGCGCCATCGCCACAGGAAGCCGAAACGACACAGCCTCCGGATACCCGCCGTCCCGAGCCCCCGGCCACAGCCCCATCTGCCCCGACCCGCCCTCGGCATCCGGCCACTCCCTCAGCCACCGGCGCACCGTCAGCTCGTGACGCACCGCGTACACGGCGAACGAGTCAACCGTGTCCAGCAGCCAACCCCCCTGTCGCAACCGCGCCACCTCCGCGCGCCGCCGAGCGCGCACCGCATCGGTCTCACGCCGGGGCAAACCCGCAACGCTCCACCGGGCATCACTCGTCAGCTCCCGCCGCAGGGCGCCATGGCGCGACACCACCGCCTCCAGGCGGGACCTCGTCCCTCGGGGCACCTTCACCGTCATCGACGTCAAACCCTCGTCAGCCACATCCCCACACTTACAGCAACCCGGCCCCGAGACACCGGCTACACAGCGAACCCGCCGGGCCTGTCGACCGCAAGCCGCCGGCTCATCGCCCCTCGGGGGTCACAACAGCTCTGCATGGGGTCACACCGATAAAATGGAAAAAGATTCCATTCAGAAAAAATGGCGGAATAAATCTAACACGACTCGGAACAACCCATTATCGGGCGAATAAAAATTGCCCCCGCATTCAGTCCGGCACCACCCGCGAGAGCTGATCCTCCCGCCCACCGCATGACCGAAGCGACCCGCATGATCCGGCCCGAGACAGGACGACATCCGACGGCGGCCCGCCGCCGGATGTCAGAAAACAAGCCTCCCCAGCCACTCCCTACGGCAGCAAGGGCACCGGTCCTTGCCCCAGGGGAGAGGAACCAGGCGTCGTGGACAGCACACTCCTCAGCACGGCAGCGACCGTGGCCGCGTGCATCGCCCGGCTGCTCACGGTCCGCATCACCACCCAGGCCCTGCTGGGCAGAGCCCGCATCGAAGAGGAAGGCCGCACGGCCCGGATCACCGCACTGGGCCAAGGCGGCACGTTGCAGGAGAGGGACCCGGCAGGGCGCCAACTGGCCGCGCGACAGGGCACAGTGGCGAGGGAGGAAGACCGTGGACCGCATGGCGGATGACACCCAAGCCGTGCCCGGAGCACGCGATCAATCCGTCCGGGCCGCCGATGCCGGCTGCACCTATCAGGAGGACCGGCCCTACCTCATCCGCTTCCTGCTGCGCCACGGGGCGGCCTTCCCGGAGGCCGAGGACGCGGTGCACAGCGCGTTCGTGGAGCTGATGCGTGCGCGCCAGCCGGTGCAGCACCCGCGGGCCTGGCTGCGCACGGTCGCCCTGCGGGCCTTCTTGCGGCAGGCGGTTCCCGAACAGCCCGAACACGATCTGACGGACCGTCTGGCAGCCACCAGCTGCGACTGGCACACCCCGCTGCACGCGGCGGAGCTGAACGAGCAGCAGCGCCTCGTCCTCAAAGCCCTGATCCAGCTGCCCTTCAAGCAGCGCAGCGTGATGGTCTGGCACCTCGACGGGTTCTCCACTGCGGAGATCGCCGCAGGAACCTGGAGAGGGCCGCAGTCCTGCAGAACCTCTCGCGGGCCCCTCGCACCCTCAAGCAGCAGCTCGGTATCACCAGCCCAAGGGGACGGCAGTGAACGACACCCGCCGCACACCCGACGACGAACTGGGCCTGCTCTTCGACGAGATGGACGCGGCCCTCCTGAACGCCGTCCGTACCCAGCTCACCCCTCCCGGCCCGGGCGACGGTGCCGTGCACGGCACAGGCCCTACACCGCACACCGTGCCGCAGAACGCCGGCCAGGACGAGGACGGGGAACTCGACCATGCACTGGGCACGACCGACGACGCCCTGCTGGCGGCCATCGAGCACCGCACCGCCCGCACAGACAACCCGCCCGCACCCCCTGCCGGCTCCGGCACCCCGGCCCCGGAGAGAGATCCCGGAAATCCTTCCGGAGGGGAAAACCGTTTCAGACCGGAACAGTCAAATGGTTCAGCGCGCAAAGGGGATACGGCTTCATCTCCGTCGAAGGCGACCCGCCCGTCGATGTCTTCGTGCACCACAGCGCGATCCACATGGACGGAGACCGAACCCTTGAGGCAGGAATGCGCGTTGAATTCTCCATCTCGCAGGGACAGAGAGGACTCCAGGCAGCCCATGTAAGGCCCGTGAGCGGATAAAAGGAAGGCAATCCGGCATCGTGCCGCAAGCCAAATTTCACCCGACCACGCTCTTGCCCCGGCAGCGCGCATTTCTGTGCCTGCCCAAGGAAAGCAGGCACAGCAGACATGCCGACCGGCAGCCGGTACACAGGCCTCACGAGGTGCCGACTACTTTTTGTAGGCGTCGTCGATGGCCCCGGCATTGATCAGCGCGATGCGCAGTGCCTCGTGCTCGGCTATGTTCTCGGCAGGCGCGTTGGCGTAGAGGGCTACTGCGTGGCGGATGGTCTCGCTACGGCGATAGCCGCCGGCGGGCCCGTGGTCGAGAGCGGCGGCGATGAGCTGAGCGGCGGGGGAGCGGGGGGTGCGGGCGGCGCGTTCGGTGATGTGGTCGGCGTCTTCTAGGTCGGGCTGCTGGGTGAGGGTGGCGGCGGTGAGCTCCAGCCAGGTGTCCTCATCGAGGCTGTCGGCGAAGGCGAAGTGCCCCACCCCGCGCAGCGCGTCAGCCGGCAGGCCGGCATCGAGCGCAGCGCGCCAGATGCCCGCGGCCCGCTCGGCGACCTCGTCGCGGTCGGCGCGGGCGGTGTAGGTGGCCAGCCGGGACAGCATCACCGAGACGGCCGCATCGCCGCCCGGGCAGCCGGCCAGCCCGGCGAGGAATGCACCGGCAGGGCCGAGAGGTTCGTCCTCCTCCAACAGGGCCAGGAAGACCTGGTCGAGGGCGCCCTCCGCGCACGGCGCGCACCGGGCCCGCCACAGACCGGCCCGGTCCAGTCGGGCCAGCAGCACCGGGTCGGGCCTGCCGTGGATGAGCCAGGTGCGCGCGGGGCGCCACGCCGACTCCAGGGACAGGAGCGGGTCGGCGTGGACGGTGACCCAGGCGGGGTCGCAGTGGTGGAGCTGGCCGAGGCCGAAGCCGATGACGGCGAGGGCCTGGTCGTCCGGCTCGGCATCGAGCAGTTCCTCCAGCACCACCGTCAACGGCTCGGGCACCCCCTCGCCGGTGCGCACGGCGTGCTGGATTCCCCAGGCGGTCAAGGACAGCAGGGCGCTGCCGCCGGGCGCCGTCGTGGCCGTGCCCAGCGGGGAGGAGGTGTCCAGGCGCGGCGTGGACCAGCCGGTGATGAGCGCGCGCAGCCAGGTCACGGCGTCCGCCTCCACCGCCTCCGGGGATGCGCCGCTGTTCCAGAGCCGGTGCAGGAGGTTGGAGATGACCAGTTGCAACTGCTCGGCGCCGGGCGTGTCGGTCCGGGGGCGTACGGCGAAGGCGGCCTCGGCGAGCGGGCTAAGCAACCCCGGGCTGAGGCGGTTACTCACGGCGGCGTGGTGGAGGGCGTTGAAGTAGGCGCTCTGCAGGGCCGGGCGCGCGGCGGCCGCGGCCACTGCGGCCGGATCGGCGGCCCAGGCATCCGGGTCCTGTGCGACGAGCTCGCCGAGCAGCCCGGCGCGCGCACCATCCCCGCCATCGTCATCGTCGTCGCGGGGCACCGCAGCAGCGGCAAGCTCGGCGACAGCGGCCACCACACCGTCGGCCTGCACGCGTGCGGCGAAGGCTTCCAGGGACAGCCCGCCATGGGACTCCACCCAGCTGGTGATCTTCACAACGGGCTCGGGCCGCTCGGCCGGCGGCCCGTACTTCTCCTCCAGCAGGGCCAACACCGGTTGCCAGGGCGCGCGTACGGCCTCGGGCAGCGCAGGGGACAGGCCCCGCACGATGCGCCATCGGCGGGGCACCGGCCCGGGAAAAGCGTCGGCCCATACTTCCATCTCCTGCGCGGAGGGCGGTGCGCCCAGGCCCTCGGTGAGTGCTGCCTCGAGCCCGGTCCGTAGCTCCTGGGGACAATCGTGCAGGAGGGCGAGGAAGTCGGCGAGGTCCGCGCTCGGCCACGTCCCGCCGCTCACCTCCCGCGCGGCATCGATCGCCGCCTGCCACCAACTGGCCGCAACCCCGGGACGCCCGCCATCGAAGGGCCAGGACTCGGCCAGGTGCACAGCCACCAGCCGCGCCCGGTGCTCACCAGCGGGCAGCTTGCTGTACACGCCCCGCAGCCGCGTCGCGACCAACATGCCCAGCCGTGCCTCGGCCAGGGCGAGATCGAGCACGGCCCGCATCAGCGGCACCACGACGACATGCGGCGGGTCGGCCAGCGTGATCTCGCCGAGGTCGTTGACGATCTCGGCCTGAAAACGCGCGTCCTCGTCCCCCAGATTATCAGCCAGCACACCGGCCAGCGCAGAGCGGATGATCCCACCCAGCCGGTCATCACCGGCACGCAGCCGCCCGCCGGGGTGGGCGGTGTCCACGAACGCCCGCAGCAGCAGCCCGCTCTCCCACGACTCCTGTGACGTGAACTCCCGTACCTTCAAGATGCTTTCCAGCACGGCGACCCACGCCCCAGTGCGCTCGGCGACGGGGATGTCCACCGCCCAGTACGCAACACGCACCAGAATGAACCGGTCCGGCTGCGCTCGCACGATCCTCGCCAGCAGCGCGCACGCCGCCATGCCCGCCTCGCGCACCACGGCGACCGCCTGCGACAGCGCGCCCAGCCCCTGCCCACGGATCGCGTCCAGGTGCTCCTCCACCCAGGCACACACCCGCTCCGGCTCCTGCGCCAACAGCCGCCGCAGATACGGCGCCGCCGGCCAGCGGCCCTCCTCGGGCAACAACCGATGAAGCGGCAACAGCCCCAGCCAACGCCCACTCACCGCGGTACTGAAGAAATACACCCCCGCCCGCGGATCGGTCATCCGCGCAACCTCGTCCGCATCCTGCTGCACCGGCACCTCCAGCCGGGCCAGCTCCCGCAACCGATCCGCCCGCTCCGGCAGCCCCAAAAACAACTGCTCCATGGCGGCCGTGACGTCACCGAACTGACGGCGCGCCTCATCGGCACCGCTGCTCGAGCCGTGCAGCACACCGGAAGCGCTGTTGTAGAAAGCACTCCAACTGCGGGCCGCCTCCGTCTCGGCCAGACCCATCTCCTGCCGGGTCTGCTCTGCCACCAAGCGACCGATCTGCCGAGTACGGAACCCGCCGCGCTCCGCCTGCTCGCCACGCAGCTCCTTAACCGCATCCACAAGGGCATCAAGATCCCCGGCACCCACCTCGCCCTGATGCCGCCAGGCATCAGCCACGACTCCAGCCGCCTCGGAGACCGCCTTGATCGCGCTACGCAGCCCAGGGAAGTCCTCACCCGCGATGCTGAAAACACCGTCCAGCGCACCCCGCAGACACGACTGTGCCACCTCGTAAGGGGCCTGGAACTCTGCAGGCCCGTTCAGGACGTGGGCGGCATCCAGCAACAGACTCAACGCCCGCTGCCCGTTGCTGCCTTGAGCCTGCAGTGCCGAGACGAGCCCCGGACGCACCTCGCACACGGCCGATGGCACCTTGGCCTGTTCACCGTCAGAAAGAGGACCGGACACCAGCCCACCGTAGCCGTCTAGTTCTCCCACAGCGTCCCTAGCCGGGACAGCGGCAGACACAGCCCGCACCACACCTATGTGCCATCCCCCGCCCCGTGACTCCTCGACGGCAAGACGCGCCAGCGGTCACCTCAACCCGAGACACCCCGCAGCCCAAGCACAACCGATCCACACAATCCCCAAGTCAGGGAAGAACAGGCCACGTTCGACAACCCCAACCCACCCAGCGCCGCCAGGCGCCAGCAACCCAAACGCAGACACCACCCAGACACATCCGCCAACTAACACCCCCTCACAACACCAAGCGGGCCACCAGGCCCGCGACATCCCACACCCCAACCACCAGTCATGCCACTAGGCATGACACCACGACACATC
>NZ_JBHVHQ010000005.1:0-42840 GCF_042800135.1 Streptomyces sp. NPDC057654
CGCGGAGGCCGACCATCAGGAATATCTTCACCACTCTGTTGAGCCTAGTTGCTTCGCATGGTCATCCACAGCAGAACGAGAAGTCCCGTCAGCAATGACAAGCCGACCATGCCGTACGCGAGCAGCATCGACAGGTTGTTCTCCATGTCTTTCCCGCCCTCTTTCGAACTCATCGGCTGTCCCCCTTTTCATAATGCCGTGACCGTCGACCCTAGCAGCTCGCCGCACGGCACCGGGAGAACGGCATACAATGGTCACGTAAAGACTTTACATAACCGCTGAATTCTGGCCCACCGGAACGGACGTGCCGCTGTCAGCAGGAGTGCTTGATGCTCTCGCCGATGCTGACGCCGACGGAAGCGCCGGCGGTGGCGCTGCCGGCGATCGACAGCACGACGGTGACGGGGGTCGCCGGTGCCTGGCCGGCGGCCTGAATCTCCTCGGCGGACGCGTAGGCGGCGTAGCCCTCGATCAGCTCGTCAGTCATGTCTTCTCCTGTGATTGCGATTGCTGTTGTGGAAGCACCGGCGGTACCGGTGCCGTGTGCTGAAGGCCGGGCCGGAGGTCAGCAGTTGGCGCCGACGGTGGCGGCGCTGGCGGCCAGTGAGGTGGAGAACGCGCCGGAGATGGCGATGGTGACGGGCGTGGCGGGAGCCTCTCCCGTGGCGGTCACCAGTTCGTCGGCCTCCGCGTAGGCGGCGTAGCCGGAGATGAGGTCCTGAGTCATAGTCTTTTCCCCTCCTGTACGGAATCGTGTGGCAGCGGTATTCCCATTGATTTCCCGGCGGGCAGCGTGGCCGCACCACACGAGGACGTGCGATTCTTCCGCGTGACGACCACACTGCCGCACCGCATCTCGTGCGGTGAACTGCCAGTCGGGGGAAACCGGCCGCGACATATGCTGCCAGGTCCGTTCAGGCGTTCCAAGAGGCACAAGAAACGGGTAACTTTCCCTGTTTTTGTGCTCCGCCGCCTGTAATTCCGTCTCCGCGGCCCCGCCGAGGCAAAGTTAAGAAAGTTCCGGCTCCGGCTGCTCGCCGCCCTGGTTGATGCCGGCCTTCTGCCCCACGTCGAGCAGGTTCTCCAGGCCGATCGGGTCGAAGTTCAACACGTCCGGCAGACTGCTGATCCCCGAGATCAGCGAGATGAAACCGAGTTCTGACTGTTCCGAGACCATCTTCGTGGCCGCATTGGCCTTGGCCAGGTAGTCCTCCTTGTTCCGCTTCGGATCGTAGAAGTAGCGGACGTAGGCGAGGATGTCCTTGGCTATCTGCCGGTAGACGTTCTCGAACTTCTCCATCGCGGGAACTTCCGCTTCCGGAGCGGCCAGACAGGCCAGGAGGGCCTTTGCGGCCAGCCACGCCCCGGACGTGGCCAGCCAGACCCCCGACGAGAACAGCGGGTCGACGAACACCGCCGCGTCACCGATGGCCATCCAGCCACGTCCGTGAAAGGCGTCGGAGGCGTAGGACCAGTCACGGGCCGTACGCAGGCTCTCCTTGCGGACACCGTCCTTGAGGAGATCCTTCAGCACCTGAGTGGTGGACAGCCGCTGCTCGAAGATCTCGGCGGGTGTCGAGTTCCTCATCACGGTCGCGTACACGTCGGTGTGCATGACCATGCCGACACTCATCTCGAACTCGGAGACCGGAATGCTCCAGAACCATCCGTCGTCGAACGCTTCGACCATGATGTGGGAGTGCAGGTCTCCGGGCAGGGACGCGAAGGGGCTGTAGTAGGACCAGACGGCGACCGAGTTGAGGTCGTCCGCGCGCTGGACGGGGGTCAGCAGCCGGGCCAGGGCGCGGGCCTGGCCGGAAGCGTCGATGGTGTAGCGGGCCGTGGTCGTGCGCTCCGTCCCCGACGCGTCGCGCCATCGCACGCCGGTGACCGTTCCCTCACCGGTACGCAGCGCCGCGGTGAGGGTGGCGTCGTAGATGATCTCGGCGCCGAGGTCCGCGGCACGGTTGGCGAGCAGGGCGTCGAATTCGGCGCGGCGCACGTGCCAGGAGTGCTCGTAAGGGCCGGCGTCGCGGAACTTGGTGGACCACGGGGTGGGATCGTTGCCCCAGACCAGGGTGAGGCCGTATTTCCTGGGGAACCCCATGTTGTCGAGTTGTTCTCTCAGCCCCAGTTCCTCCATGACCGGGAGCATGCCGGTGATCAGCGATTCCCCGATGTGATAGCGGGGGAAGACCTCCTTCTCCAGCACGGTGACGCGATGACCTTCGCGGGCCAGGAGTCCGGCCGCGACGGCGCCGGCGGGTCCGGCTCCGATGATGAGGACGTCGGTGTCTGCGGTACGGGTAGTCATGTCGTCAGTCCTTCTTCAGCGCGCCGGGATGACGGGGGTGACCGGTGAACTGAGGTTGCGGGCGGGGTTGAGCGGGTCGATGGAGGCGTCGTTGAACATCGCCACGATGCGTCCGGTCAGGCTTGGGCCGTCCGCTGTGGTCGCGTGTGTCACCACTGCCTCGGCAAGAACACGGCAACGGTGCTGCCCGAAGCTGAGCCCTTCGCGGCCGGGCCGCTTGTCGGCGGGTTCGAACGCCACGCCCACCGACGCGGTCAGCGGATGTGTGAAGGCGGAAGTCCCCTCCGCGAGATTTCCGTCCCTCTCCAGCAACTGGGCCAGTTCGCGTGCCGCGCTCCACGAGACGCGGGGCAGATAGACCACGACGGCGTCGGTACGCGGGTAGAGGCCGCGGCTGGAGGACGCTTTGGCCTGCCAGGGAAGCCCGCGGTCCTCCAGGTGGGCGGCGGCCCGTGCGAGCAGTGCGGGGCCGTGGTCAGGGTCGGCCACGTGGGCGTACACGCGCAGCACTCCACCGCTCCGCGTCGGCATCGGAGTCGTGCAGGAGGTGAGGAAGAAGAACCCCGGCGACAGGGATGGTCTGGCCCAGCTCAATCGCAGATACGTCTTCTCGCCGTCGCGGACAAGACGGTCCGGGGCGACCGTGATACGGATCGAGTCGAGGACGACGACGGTGCGCTCGCCGCCCTCCTCGGCGACACTCACCTCACGGAGGCTGTCCCTGTCGCCCACCGCCTCATGAAAGGCGCGGTCGAACTCCGGCTCGGAGAAGGTGCGCGGGGTGAGGTCCTTGCGGTGGTCCAGACGGGCGTGTGCGGACTTGTACAGGAGTGCGGCGAGCTCCGAGGCGACTTTCTGGGAGCTGCCGGTGAGGGTCTCCTCCTGCCAGAGGGCGCTGACGTCGCCGTCATCCGTCGCTGTGACGGAGACCTGGTCGACCAGCCGGGCGACGGCCGGGGCGAGTTGGGCATCAAGCGGCATGGGCAGAGGTCCTTAATCCGATGGTGTCCAGGAACTGCCGCGGGGTCAGGAGCAGGGAGCGTCCGATCCCTGCGGCGGCGCGGGGCACGGCCTCAAGGATCTGCTTCTGCCGGGCGATGGAGATCATCCGGTCGATCATGTGCCACCCGGCGTAGCGGGCGGCGCGCACGGCGAGTTCCTCATGGAGGGATACGTCGAGGTCGACGCGTTCCAGGTAGGCGGAGAAGAACGTCTGGGTACGGGGGGCGAAGCGGTCGACCTCCGCCGCTCCGGTGGCGACGATCTCCTGATGGGTGGGCACGTGTCCGACGACCCGTGACTCGTTGAGGACGGCGGGGATGCGGTTGACGGCGTGGTAGAGCCATTCCCCGGCAAAGGCGCCCAGGTCGCGCGCGGGATCGCCCAGCCGGGACTCCTCGGCGTCGGTCAGGAACAGTTCGCCGCCGCTGCTGAGGAACTGGTCCAGGCGCAGGTCGCCGTGGATGGGAACCCACTGGCCGAGGGCGGGGGTGTCGGCGGCCCTCATGGCGGTGACGGCCTCAAGGACGTCCGGGTCGTTGTGGAGCAGTTTCCACATGTGCAGTTCGGCCCCCGACTGCCGCAGATAGCCCGGCAGGGTCAGGGCGTTCATCGGGCCCAGCGGCGGCAGCGGATGGTCGGAGGTGTCGAACCCGTCCGGGGCGAGGCGGTGGGTGTCGGCGATCAGACGGGCGGCCCTGACGCACCAGCCCGTGTCGAAGTCCTGTTGGCCGCCTTGTGACGCGGTGAACAGTTCCAGCAGAGACTGTGGGTCGTCGAGGAGTTCGAAGACCACGGTCGCCGTCGGCTCGTCGTACCCGAGGATCTTCGGGGTGGCGATACCGGCCCGCAGGGCGCGTTCGGTGAAGGTGAGCGTGCGCCGCAGCCTCTCCGGGCGGCCGGGCGGATCGAATGTCTTGACGAAGACCTGGGCGCCGCGGTCCGTGGTCCCCATCCAGGACTCGTTGCGCCCGAAAGGCGAGGTGACGGTGTCGGCCACGAACGTCCCGAGTCCCGTGCGCTCCAGAAGGGCGGTGACCTCAGGGTGCCGGCCGAGGTCGGCCGGCTCGAACCGTATGCGGTCGGAGCGTGGTTGGCTGTCCATGGTCGCTGGACGCTAGGACCCCGCCGCACGGGGTGGCAATTCCGCAAACATGGTGATTGTTTGGCACAGTTCCCAAGTTTGTGCTGGTCCGATGCGCCAGACGCGGGCCGCTGCGGCAAGAAACCATTGAACGGTACACGCGGTTGTCCCTAGTCTCCCGCCCCGTGACTGCTACAGACGACACGATCCGGCACACGGCGCTGCCCAACGGGCTGCGTATCGTCGCGCGGCGGCTTCCCGGGCGGGGAGCCGTCGGTGTCGCGGTGAACTACCGCGCCGGGTTCCGCAGCGAACCCGAGAGACGCTCGGGCATGGCGCACCTCTTCGAGCACCTGATGTTCCAGGGCTCCACCACCATCGGCGCGGGCGGGCACTTCGGCTATGTCCAGCGGCTGGGCGGCACGGTGTCCGGCAACACCTTCACCGATGTCAGCGACTTCCACCAGCTGGTCCCGGCCGGATGCGAGCGGCGCGTCCTGGAGATGGAAGCCGACCGCATGCAGAACCTGATCATCGACCGGCACCGACTGGATGTGCAGCGCCGGGTGGTCCTGGAAGAGATCAATCTCAAGGTCAAGGGCAGCCCCTACGGCGGTTTTCCCTGGACGGTGCTGCCGCAGGCGATCTACTCGGCCTGGCCCAACGCCCACAACGGATACGGCGACGAAGCCGACCTGATGGAGATCACCGTCCAGGAGTGCCGCGACTTCTACGCGGCCATGTACGCCCCGGGGAACGCCGTGGTCGCCGTCGCGGGTGATATCGACCCGGACCGGGTCGTCCACGACGCGGCGGAGATCTTCGGTGTACTGGACGACCGGGACAGTCCGAAACCGCCGCCGCTCGCGGAGGATCCGGGCTCCCCTGCCCGTACGCGTCAGCACCGTGACGTTCTCGCGCCGCGTCCGGCGCTGGCCCTCGGACGGCCCCTGCCCGCCCCGTCCGAGCTCGACGCCTACGCCGGCTTCGTCGTGGCGTCGATGTGGCTGACCGGCAACGACCGCAGCAGTCTTCGGCGGTCCCTGGACAGCCGGGGCATCCCGTGCGCCTCGGTGTGCGGTCTGTTCGGCCCGTGGCTGGCCGCGGCTCCGGACACCTTCACCTTCGTCGCCCACCATGACCCGGGCCAACGGGACGCTGTCATCGAGGCGTTCGACGAGGCGTGCGGCCGTCTTGCCGGCACCGACGGCGAGGGGATCGCCCCGGCCAGAAACCAGACCCACGTCTCCCTGCTGGCGCAGCGGGACTCCGCCCTGAACGAGGCCCGCGCCCTGGCCCGTTCCACTGTGCTGTTCGACGATCCCGGCCTGATCCGCCGTGCCATGCTCGCCACCGCCACCGTGCCGGTCGCCCATGTCCACGCCGCTGCACAGCAGCTGATGAGCCATCAGGGCAGAGGCTACGCGGAGCTCACCCCCGCAGGAGAAGCATGACCGGCACCCTCGTGGCCCAGCCCCATGTCCTTCGGGCCCGCTCCAGGAACGGTGCGGAGATCCACGTGGCCCCCCTGGCCACCACCCCACTGGTCCGGGTCCATCTCGCATGGCGCATCGACACGCCGGCCTTGCCCGACCTCGGCCGGGCCGAGGTGTTCCAGGCGCACTGGCTGACCACGGCGAAAGTCACCGCCCTGCGGCGGCTCGGCGGAACGGTACAGGTCGCACGCAGCCAGCACTGGCTCAGCTTCGCCGCCGTCGCACCGAGCGCCCTGGTCCAGGAGACCATCGACACCGTGTGCTCGGCCGCCGCATCCGTGCGGACCAGCGACGACGAGCTGCGCCGGGCAACGGACAGGGCTCGCCGAGCGGCGCGCGGCACGGCCGCACGCCCCGCCGCCATCAGCACCGAACTCGTCACCCAGGCCGCCCTGGGGCACGTACCCCCCGCGCTGTCCACCCAACTCACCGGCCCCATGTGGGACGCGCCCAGCGCGCCGGACATCGCGTCCTTCGCACCGCGCCACAGCACGGGATCCCCGGCCCACTTGGTGATATGCGGAGACATAGCGCCCGACCGGACCCTGGAACTGGCGTGCACCGCCATGGACCCACTGCCCGCCGGATCCCACCGGCCCACGCCTCTGCTTCCCGGACCGGTGAACGGGGACGGCGCACGCCAGGAACACACCCGGCCCGGCTGGTCCGTCGCCCATCTGCGCTACGCCTACCAGGGTCTGCACAGGAGCCACCCTCTCTTCCCCGCGTCGCTGCTGGCCACGGCCGCGCTCGGCTACTTCTCCGGCCGCGTCAACAGCCGGGTCCGCGAACGACTCGGACTCGCCTACCGCACCGATGCCTCGGTCGGCCAGTACCTCGACCTCGACATGGTCTTCGTCGAGGCCGACGTCGCTCCCGACTACGCCGACGCCGCGGACACGGAGATCACCTCGATCGTGGACGACTTCACCGAGCGGGGCATCGAAGACGCCGAGCTCCAGGACGTCGTCTCCTTCGTCACCGGCCAGTACGCCCTGGCCCTGTCCTCCCAGACCGGCCTGGCCGCCTCCCTGCTGTCCTACGCGACCTCCGGGCTGGGCGTCCCCGAGATTTCCGGCCTGCCCCGCGCGATCAGCGGGACCACGGCCCCGCGGGTGACGGAAGCGGCACGTCTCGTCTACGGCGCGGGACCCGCTGCCCACATCGTCGTCCGCCCGGCGATCCCCGAGGAAGGCTGAGCACGTTGAACCGTCCACCCATCGCCCTCAAGGGCGTCACCATGTCCTACGGGCGTCAGCAGGTGCTCAAAGGGCTGCAACTGACCGTAGAAGAGGGGCAGTTGTTCGTACTGCTCGGGCCCAACGGCGCGGGCAAGACCACCACCATCGAGATCATGGAAGGCTACGTCAAACCGGCCTCGGGAACCGTTCGCGTCCTGGGTCGCGACCCGCTCACCGCGGACGACACCTGGCGCGACAAGGTCGGCATCGTCATGCAGTCCTGGGCCGACCACGCCACCTGGCGGCTGGACACCCTGCTGAACGACATCGCCGCCTACTACAGCGACCCCTACCCCACGACCGAACTGCTGGAGCTGGTCGGGCTGGAGCGACAGCGCCGCCGCAGACTCAACCAGCTCTCCGGCGGGCAGCGCCGCCGCATGGACGTAGCCCTCGGCCTCATCGGGCATCCGCGGGTGCTGTTCCTCGACGAACCGACCGCGGGCTTCGACCCCGAGGCTCGCATCGGCTTCCAGAAAATGATCACCGGGCTGAAGAGCCAGGGCGTGACCATCGTGCTCACCACACACGACCTGACCGAAGCCGAACGCCTCGCCGACCGCATCGGCATCCTGCTGGGCGGCGTCATCCACATCGACTCCACCCCCGATCAGCTCGTCACCGCGATCGGGCAGCGAACCCAGGTGTCCTGGACCGCCCCCGACGGGGTCAGGCGGGTGGAACTGACCGACGATCCGGACACCTTCGTCCACGAGGCGATGACCGCTCACGGCGGCCCGCTGACCGGGCTGCGGATCGACCGGCCGTCCCTGGAAGAGATCTACATGAGCATCGTGGAGGCCGCCCGGTGACCACCGCCCGTCTGGCATGGAACAAGGCCGCCGTCGACCTGAGGATGACGTTCACCTCGCCCAAGGACCTCTTCAACATCTTCGTCTTCGTCATCCTGATGCTCGCGGCCGGATTCGCTCAGTGGAATCACCGCACCGTCGTGCTCCTCGGCGGAATGAGTCTCATGCCCGCCGTCGGGGCGATGCTGTCCATCCCGTCCCTGATCGCCCTGGAGAAGACCGACGGGACGATCCTGCGGCGCAAGAACATCCCCCGGGGCATCCCCGCCTATATCGCGGCCAGAATCGTCTACAGCACCGTGACGTCGTTCGCGTCCATGCTGCCCCTGCTGGCCGTGGTCTTCGCCACCAGCGCGGATCTCCCCGCCGGCGTCTGGGACGTCGTCCTCGCCGTGATCGTCATCATGACCGGTGGCGCCGCACTGGTCCCCCTGGGCATCGCTGTCGGCGCGCTCCTGCCCAACCCTCGCGAAGCAGTCGCGATGGTCTCCTTCCCGTTCATGGTGATCGCCGGGATCTCCGGGGTCCTCACCCCCGACCAGGGTCTTCCGGACTGGCTGAAGGACATCGCCGACATCTTCCCCCTCGCCTGGATGACCCGGGGCACGCGCGACGCCTTCGCCGGGCACCCGCACACCTTCCCTGCCTGGATCTTCGTCCTCGTGTGCGCCGCATGGCTGGTCGTCGGATCGCTGCTGGCCGTCCCCCTGATGCGCACCATGGTCCGCAAGCAGACCGGCGCCTCCCTCATCAGACGCAAGGACGAGGCGACCGTCGCCTGACCGCCTCCCTTCCCGTCCGCACCACGAACACAAGGGACACTGCTGTGCCAAAAACAACCATTATGTACCCATTACAGTCCGCCGACGTGGGCCCCATGGCCGCCTACGGACGACTCGCCGAACGCTTCGGCATCCGGCTGTGGTGCGGACAGTCCATGCAGATCGAAACCCATGCCTTGTTCGCCGCCCTCACCGGGATGGGCATCCAGGCCGGCTTCGGCACCTCCGTCGTCCTCACGCCCCTGCGCCACCCGTACCACGCCGCCGTCGAGGCCCGCAGCATCGCCGCACTCTCCGGACAGCCCTTCACCGCCGGCTTCGGCCCCAGCGGAACAAGCTTCCAGACCAACATCTACGGTGCCGCACTCGACAAGCCGGTCGCCCACACCGCCGACTTCGTCACCAAGGTCAGAGCGCTCCTGGACGGCACGCCGGTCGCGATGGCACCGGGCGGACCCGAGATGGAGCTCCTGCCCCTGGACGACGTCCCCGACATCGAGGTCGGCATGGGCGTCCTGCGCCCCGCGATGGCACGGGCGGCCGGCCGCCACTCCGACGCCGCGATCACCTGGCTCACCCCGCCCGGTCTTCTCTCGGACCACCTCGTGCCCGCCGCCGCCGAGGCCGCTCGCGAAGCGGACCGCGAAGCGCCGCGATTCGTCGTCGTGGTGCAGGTCGCCGTCGCCCGGACCGGACGAGACATGGACCTCGTCGCCTACAACGGCACCCACCAGCACCTCTCTCTGCCCCACTACGTCGATATGCTCCAGCGCTCCGGCCTGCCCGTCGTCCACGGCGACCCCGCCGCCTCGGCACGGACCCTCCTGGACGCGGGCGTCGTCGTCACCGGCGCCCCCGACGACATCGCCGAACAGCTCACCGTCTGGCATGGCGCCGGGGCCGACGAGATCATCCTCAACACGTCCGGTGTCCTCATCACCGCGGGCCTGGGCGAAGCCCTCCGCGACACCACCGACATACTGACCGCCATAGCGGAACGGAGCGCCGGATGAGCACCCCGGCGCCGGAGTTCACCGGGGAACGGCTCATCGTCATGGCCACCGGCGGCATCCAGACCACCCTCCTTCCCACCTGGCTGGACTGGCTGCACACGCGCTACCCCGCCACTGAGGTCCGCTGCGTGCTGACCCCCTCGGCCCTGCGGTTCACCACATCCCTCGCCTGCTCCGTATTCAGCGGCGGACAACAGCCGTTCACCGACACGTGGAACCAGGACATCGACCATGCCGTGCACGTGGAACTCGCCGAATGGAGCGACGGCGTCATCGTCCACCCCGCCACGTTCCACACCGTCGCACGGCTCGCCCTGGGCATCACCGACACCCCGATGACGCTGGCCCTTCAGTGCACGTCCGCCCCCGTCGTCGTATGCCCCGCGCTGCCCCCCGGCGGAGCCGACAGCCCCGCCTACCACTCACACGCCGCCACCCTCGCCGAACGCCCGCACACCACCGTGCTGCCCCCGACCCAGGGAGTCAGCGCGACCACGGGCCACACCCGGATCGGCACCGCCGTGGCCTTCCCCCACGCCCTCACCGCGCTCCAGGACCTCAGGGAGGCCCGGTGATGAAGGGTGAAACCGTCGCCCAGTTCGCCACCGGAATGGCCCGGACCACGGTGACGCGAACCGCCACGGGCTTCCGGTGGATACGACGCCCCGGAACGGACGTGCGCGCCGACCCCCAGCACCAACCCGGCCCGGTCCCCGCGGACTTCACCCAGCGCGCGTCCGCCGCGTCCAGCGACCACTTCACCTTCGCGGTCCCCGAAACGTGGCACAACGAGGCCTACACCTGGAACGCGCCCGGCCCCCGCAGTGCGGCCCAATCCCTGCTGGACGGCACACCGCACGACCCCGACGCCTCGGCCCGGATCGCCCGCACCTACGGCAGGCACCTCAGGACCTTCCACGGCGTCGGCATCGCCGCCGGCACCGCTTATCCGGCCCCGCGCTACCCCACCCGGCTCGCCGACTGGATACGCACAGCCGCCGGAACCCGCGCGGCCCCCGCCTTCCACAGCATCCTGCGAGACGGCCTCGGCACACAGCGCTGGAGCAAGCTCACCGCCTACGCCCACGAGGCGACCTCCCGGTCCGGACACCTGACCGTCGTCATCGGATGGGCAACCCTGGGAAGCCTCATCACCGTCGACGCCCCCCAAGCCACACGACCGGTGGCCGGGGCGGCCCTGCTCTGCGGACCCGAAGGCGCCCTCGCCGCCCCAGAGGTCGACCTCGGCTGCGTCCTGGGCGAACTCCACGAGATCGCCGCGGCCCACACCGCCCGCGACCTCCCCGGCCGGCTGGTCACGACATGGCGCGACGCACTGCTGAACGGCTACGGAACGCCACTGGACACCGCCAGAACAGCACGGACAGCAGTCGTACGGATCGCCGCCCACGCCCACGACTTCGCCGCGTACGTGGGATTCCACAGCGAACTCCACACCTACGTCGGCATGCTCGCCGACCTGCTGGACGACGAGGGAACGCAGACCCTGGCTCGGGAGACCTGATGAGACAGACCACCCGGATACAGACCACGCAGATACAGACCTCCCAGATACAGACCACCCGGATACGGCTACTCAAAGAAATCACCCGCCATCCCGCAGCGCTGGCCACATCCCTGCTCACCGGCCTGCTCTCGACCGCCGGATCCCTGGCCGTACCTCTGATCACCCGCCAGGTCATCGCCGACGTGTCCGCGGGACGCTCAGTGAACTGGCTCGTCGTCGGAGCCTTCGTCATCGCCCTGGCATCGGCCGCGGCCCAGGGCGGATCGGCCTATCTGCTCGCCCGCATCGGCTCCCACATGGTCTACCGCATACGTGTAGCCGTCATGAGCCACATCCTGCGCCTGCCCGTCCAGCACATCAAAGCCGAAGGAGCGGGAGCCCTCACCTCCCGGATCACCTCCGACGCGCTCATGCTGCGCCAGGTCATCGACGTCGGTCTCGCGCAGATGCCGGCCTCGGCACTGCTGGTGGCCGCCTCCATCGCCGCGATGGCCTGGCTGAACTGGCTGCTGACCCTCGTATCGGCCGGTGTGTTCGCCGTGGTCGGCATAGCCATCGTGTTCATGTTCAAGTGGATCAAAGCCAACGCGATCGAACAGCAGACGGCGCTCGGAAGCATCGCCGGACGCTTCTCCTCCCACCTCGACGCCATCACCACCATCAAGGCGTCGGGAGCCGAGGACACCATCCAAGAGGACCTGTCCCGCGAAGCGGACCGCGTACGGCGAATCGGCCTGACAGGCGACGTCCTGCAAGCGGCGATTCTGCCCGTTCTCGCCGGTGGACAGCAGGTCGCGCTGCTCGCCATCATCCTCGTCGGAAGCGTCCAGATGTCCCACGGCGCCCTGAGCGTCGCCTCCTTCTCCGCCTTCGTCCTGTACCTGCTGCAACTCGCCGCTCCGGTCATGCTGCTGTTCACCGGATTCGGACGGCTGCGCATCGGGCAGGCCGTCAAGGAACGCTTCAACGTCCTGCTCGCCGCACCACGCGAACAGGACGGCCAACAACCGACAGCGCGCCTACCCGACACCCGCGACAAGACCGGCGTCGTGTTCGACAGGGTCTCCTACAGCTACCCGGGGGCTGAGCAACAGGCCATCACCAACCTGTCGTTCTGCGTACCGCGTCATGGTCTGACGACCTTGGTCGGCCCCTCCGGCGCGGGCAAGAGCACCGTGCTGTCCCTGATAGAGCGCTTCACCACCCCCCAACAGGGGCACATCTACATACTCGGCACCGACATCCACGCCTGGCCGCTCCACGACCTGCGCCGAAACATCACCTACGTCGATCAGGCATTCACGCTCCTGCACACGAGCGTCCGCCAGAACCTGTCCGTCCAGCACAGAGAGCCCATCGCCGACGGCGAACTGTGGCAAGCGCTCGAATCCGTGGGCCTCACCGCCGCGGTCACAGCACTCCCCGACCAACTCGACACGGTCATCGGCGCGGAAACAGACCTGTCAGGAGGCCAGCGCCAGCGTCTCGCCCTCGCCCGAGCCCTGCTCTCGGACACCGAGTTGGTCATCCTGGACGAACCCACCAGCCAACTCGACGGAATCAACGAAGACCGCTTCCGCTCCATCATCGAAGACCTCGGCCGCACCAGAGCAGTCCTCGTGGTGGCCCACCGCCTGTCAACCGTCCGCAGCGCCCAACACGTGATCATGCTGGCCGGGGGCGGCCTGGTGAAGGAGGGCCCTCACGATGTCCTGCTGGAAAACTGCGAGCCGTACCGGGAACTGCACGCGGCACAGACTCTGATGTAACAGAAGTCTCCTCCGGAGAAAAAGGGGACCCTCCCCCTTGTCCGCTCACACATCGCTCACGCAAACGACCCCGGACGAATCGCCCGAGGCCGGGCAGGACCCCAACCCGGTAAAACCCCAGGCCAGAGCGGTACTGCATGGTGCCCCCGGCAGGATTCGAACCTGCGACACCCGCTTTAGGAGTGGCATCGAATACCTGATCGGGGGTGTGGCGCTGTGCTGGCTGGTGCTGTCCTTGCAGGTCAGCGCGGCCCGGCTTGTTCGCTGGTCCTGCGCCTGACGGCTCATGCTGCGCCGTCCGCTTACGCATCGCTCACGCACGACGGGAGGCCGACGGTCGCTCTCAATGGCCGGCCGAGTCCGGGCTCTGGCGGGTCGGTGGGTTGGGTCAGGTGAGGTGGATGAGGATCCAGTCGGCGAGGTTGCCGGAGACCGCGCTGTGCGGGGTGTTGTCGGTGTCGAAGGCGATGTCGTTCAGGTGGAAGCGGTCCGGGGCCTGGTCGAGGAGGTTGAGGTTCGGGTCGATGTCCCATGTGATCGGGTCGTAGGTGACCGCTGCGGCGCTGACGGACGGGACGAAGGCGCCGCTGCGGTACTCTCCGCTGATCTTGGCTTTGAGGGCGTCGGCGACCTTGCCGAAGGAGTCCATGGTGCCGCCGGGTACGCCGTCCAGGGCTGGGACCTCGGTGGTGGTGGAGCGGCGCAGTTGCAGGCCGGCGTGCATGCCGCCAATCTTCTGGTCCGTGCCCTTGTCGGGCTGGAAGCGGGCGGTGGCGCTGGCGACGAGTGCCTGCCAGTCGAAGGCGATCTCGCCGGCCGGCAGCGGCCGGCCGGTGCCGTCGCCGCGGCCGTTGGCGACGCCGAGCAGGCGGGGGCGGCGGGGGAAGTCGCCGAGGTCGGCCAGTTCGCGGACGAAGTCCTTGCGCAGTTCGCTGGCGGTGGCGACCTCGCCGGAGTACTTGGCGTCCGGGACCCAGGCCCACAGCAGCTGCTGGGCGGCGGGGCTGCGGATGAGCGCGGCCTGGGAGGGCTCGGCGGGCGCGAGTTTCTCGAAGAAGTAGGCCAGTTGCTGGAGGATCAGCGGGATCCAGGCGCCGTTGTGCGGGGAGTCCCAGGAGAGGTAGGTGTCGGTCTCGTGGTCGAAGTCGTCGTTCTCCAGCTTGGCGAGCGCGTAGCGGGTGATGATGCCGCCCATGCTGACGCCGCCGACGGTCAGCGGCTCGGAGCCGCGGCGTTCGGCGATGGCGCGGCGGATCGCGTGGATGGCGACCTCGGCGTTGTGCTGGATGTGGGTGTGGCGCTCGTCGAAGCCGATCAGGACGATGTCGAAGCCGCGGGCGCGGAGTTGGTCGAGGAAGCCCGGCCGGCCCTCCTGGTAGGGGGTGTTGAAGTGGTCGAAGAGAGCGGGCAGGTCGCTTGGGCCGTAGTTGAAGCCGTCGGCGAACAGGAACGGTTTTTGCAGGTGCGTACGGCCCTCGGCGTAGTAGACGGCGGCCGTGCCGTTCGCGCGGCTGCCCGGCAGGGGCCAGGTCGCATCTGGCTCGCGCCCTCCGGCGGTGCCGAGCGGGACGGTGAAGAAGACCTCGCCGGAGAGGCTCGCCGCGAGTTCGGCGTGTTCCTCGGAGGTGGGCTCTGCTCCGCCGTCGCGGAGGGAGGTGGAGACTTTGATACGGGGTGTCACGGACATGCGTAACCGCCTCGGTCGGCCGCCAGATGTGCCACCGAACGTAGGGCTCGCGCTGCCGGTAGTGGTAGGCGAAAACCGGCACTGGCACGCGCAGGAGCCCCGGCACCGGGCAGAAGTGCGGTGTCGGGCTCGGCTCCCTGCTTGGGGACGGGCGTGAGCGGGCCGGAGGGAGAGGGCCTTCGACAGCCTTGTGCGGGCAGGGTCAGCGGGGGACGTACACGCCTTCGCCGAACTCGAAGATCTTGCTCTGGCCCGGGCGGGCCGGCCGATGACGCGGTTCCCGCCGCCCTTGCACGTGGCGTTGTCGTAGAGGGAGACGGTGACGTCGGTCTGGTTGCTGACACTCGTCGGCCAGAACTGGTCGGTGTGTCAGCCCTTCGGCGGGTTCTTGAATGTGTTTCGGCTGACCTGCGGCGTGGCGGCGTGGCGGCGTGGCGGCGTGGCGGCGTCGCGGGGCCGCGGGGCCGCGGGGCCGCGGGGCCGCCAGAGCCTCCTTCCTGGATGGGTACGGTCTGGTCCAGCTCGTCGGCGAGGCCCTGGCGCAGAGCGGTGCTGGTGGTCATCGGTAATCCCGTTGAGGGAATTGGAGCTGGTCGGCGAGAGCTGCCAACTGCCACCGGCTCCCACGGGAAGCCGGGATTCAGCGGCCAGGCCAGGTGGTCGATAGCTGATCGGAGGCCACCCGGACCGTGAACTGCTCCAGCGGCGGTGCCCCGTCGTTGCGCCATCGTGTGATGTGCTCTTCGATCGCGTCCCAGAGGCGGGCGGGGCCGCCCTGGCGGACGGCCCAGTCTCCACCGTCGTTCTCCCACAGCACCGCCCATGCGCCGGAGCCGACGTCGAGCAGTACGTGTTCCGTCCGGCCGTCGCGGTTCAGGGTGATGCGTTGGGCGCCGGGGGCTGCGAGCTGTGCGACGAACCGCGTGGTCCAGTCATTGAGGGCATCGGCCCCGAGGAGGGCGCGGCGTTCGTCGCTCTGGTCGAGGTCGGGCAGCAAGCCGAGCGGCGGGGGCAGGTGCGGGCGGGCGAGCATGAACGAGATCTGCCCGCCGAGGAGCCGGCCGGAGGCCGTGCCGTCCCCGTGGACCGTCAGCCGTGCCAGCTCGGAGGAGTAGAGCCAGCCGCAGAGGGTGAGGAGGAGGGTTCCGTCGGGCCGGGTCTGCTCGATCAGTTCGCGGGGGACGGTGCGCAGCCCGCAGGTGGCGATCACCCGGTCGTACGGTGCGCTGTCCTTGTGCCCGGCCAGGCCGTCGCCGACGACCAGGTCCGGTGTGAACCCGCACTGCCCCAGTGCCGTACGGGCTCGGGAAGCCACGGCTTCGTCGACCTCGACGGAGGTCACCAGGGCGTCGCCGAGCCGGTGGCAGAGCAGGGCGGTGGAGTAGCCCGTGCCGGTCCCGATTTCCAGCACGCGATGGCCGTCGTCGACCTGGAGGTCTTCGAGCATCCGGACGACGAGGCCGGGCATGGTGCTCGATGAGGTGGGGGCGCGCAGGATCCGGCCCTGGATGTCGCCGGGCACGATGGTGCCGGCGATCTGCGTCACGAGGGACGTGTCGGCGTAGCAGTGCTCCAGCCATGTCGGTTCGTCGGGCAGGACCGGGGCCCACGCTGTGGGCGATGAGCCGTCGACCCATTCGAAGAAGCCGCCGCGCAGGAACTCGTGGCGCGGGATCTGGCGCACCGCCGTGCGCCAGGGCTCGGTCCGCAGGTGACCGTCGGCGGACAGGCGCCGGGCGAGCTGTTCGCGCAGTTCCTCGGCGGTCATGCGGTGTTCTTCCTTTCCAGCAGGTCTGCCATCGCGGCCACCATGGGCAGCCCGGTCTCCGGCTCCAGCCACGCCCACTGCCCCGAGGGGTTGCATTCCAGGAAGCTCCACTGGCCCTCGTTGTCGACGGCGAAGTCGAAGGCGCCGAACACGAGCTGGAAATGGTCGAGGTAGGCGCGCAGGGCTTCGCTGATGCCTGGTGGCGGTTGGACCACGCGGTAGCGCAGTCGTGCGTAGTCGGTGCGCCAGTCCAGCAGGTTCGAGTCGATACGGACGCAGAACACCTGGTCGCCGATGACGGTGACGCGTACGTCACCTCTCTTGTCGATGCGCCGCTGAAACAGGTGGGCGGTGCCGGCCACGGCGTCGTCGATCTCGTCGGCGCTGACCTCTTGGACCTCGACCGTGCAGGAGACGCCGTCGATCCGGTAGAGCGGCGCGGACAGCGGCTTGTAGAGCGCGGGCCCATGGCGCTTGATGAACGCGCGGGCGGCGTCGGGGTCGGAGGTGACCAGGGTGGCAGGAATCCGGAATCCGCAGGCTGCGGCGGCGGCAAGGCCGGAGGGCTTGAACTCGGCGTCGCCGATGCGGTGGGGGTGGTTGACGTACAGGCAGCCGGGCAGAGAGGCCACGATGCCGCCCAGGCCGTAGCGCGCCTGCGCGATGGCGAACCGCGCGGACTGCTCGTCGAGGTGGGGAAAGGCGAACGTGGAGGGCCGGCGGTAGTACAGCGACCGGATGCGCGACAGGTCCGCGGTGCGGGTGGGCGTCGTCAGCGTGCCGCCGAGGCCGTCGCAGGTGAGGGTGGCCGTGACCGACAAGATGGTGGGGAAGTCCCCGGAGTCGAACCGCACCACCGGGACACCCCGGCCGTGCAGTTCCTCGATCACCAGGTCGGTCGTGGGGTCGTCCAGGTTGGTGACGACCAGAACCGGTCCCCTGTCGCTGTCCTTCACTGGTCGCTGTCGTTTCCCGTGTCCACGTCGCCGCCACCACTGCCGCCGGGCCCTGCGCCGTCGGAGGGGTTGCCGGTTCCGGTCGCCGGGTTGGTGCCCGTGCTGGTGCCGTGCCCGGGCATCTCCATAACCTGTCCGGTGGCGTCGTAGTAGCGCCCGGTCTGCGTCACCGGGTCCAGCTCGACCCGGGAGTACGAGGGCGCGCAAGCTGGGTACGGTGCCATACGCCGCAGCCCCCAAGGGGTTGGTGTGCTGATGCCGTTGGGTAGCGGAGTTCCGGTGGGAAGCCGGTCCGAGTGGGCGAACATCGGTGCCTCCTTGGCGGCTGGAACGCTGAAGTCGCGGTCCGTACGTCCTGGGCGGATCAGGCTTCATGCCGTGGTGGGTGCCGAGGAGCAGGATCGCCTGGCAGGGGCCCGAACGCGTCCGTGCTCATCGACTCATACGCCAAGAACCGATCCGACTACCCACAGTAGTAGATCTGTCGACGCTGCGTACATGACGCGTGCAGCTCGCAACGATCGCCCCGCCTCCGTATCCCGAAGGTCGAAGCGTGGCGATACGGACGCCTCGGGCAACGTTCACAGCAGCTAAAGGATGCGCCATTGCAGTGCAACGTCTTCCCGTCGGAGGCCATCGATGCGGCGTTCCACCTCTTCCAGGCTCCCTGGGTTGTGCAGCGCCTTCTTCGCGTTGGTGGTGATCATCCGCAGTTCGCGTATATCGCGCAGCGTCCGGAAGCCGGGCCAGTCAGACACATCGAATCCATACGTGTCGGCGAACTCCTGGTAGTGCGCGCGACCGTATCCGAATCGGCGGCAGTGGACCTCGATGGTGACGAGGTCCCAACTGGATCATGGCGATGGGGTGAGGTGATGGCGGCGATGGAGGCTCGGATGGCTGCGATGTTGCCGTGCTGCGGCAGTTGGACTGGCGGAGCGGAAAAGGTGTGCAGGACATAGGGGCTTGGCGATCTGCGAGGCCGCGACGGGGCGGTCGGGCTGGGGGAGGTAGGTCCAGAAGGTGACGGAGTGGTCGGTGACGTCGACCGGCTGTTGTACGGGGTGCAAGGCCACGGTGGGGAACCCGCTCTCCATGAGCCAGCGGACGAAGTCCACGGTTCGCTGCACGGTCTCCGGTTTGGTGCCTCGGCGTGCGACCTTCACCACCACTGGTGAAGTGCTCAGCCGGACGACAGCATTCGTGTGGCCACGGAGGAGTTGCGCCCCTGGCCGCGTCCGTCTGCGCAGCGACAGCACCCGGGCCTGGATGAGTGCCAGTGGACCGCGTGGCTACGTGAGCGGATCCAGCCCGTCTGGCGGCCCGGCGAATGGGACAGCGAGGCCGAGGACCTTGGAGTGCGGGGCCCATTCGCCCTGCTTGGCAACGACGATCTGGTCGTGGCTTTTGAGCCGGAGGGGAGGCGCCCAGGCCGCTGACGGCGCAGAACCTGCTCCAGCTCGCTGCACGACGTTCACCCGTCGATGGCCACGCCATCCAGTTTGATCTCGGCGTCGAGTTCCAGGAAGGGGCGACACTTCAGGCATAGGCGGACGCTGTACTTGGCTCCCTGCCTTCGGGCTTCCGGCTTGGTCACCCCCATTGTGGTCATCAGCCACTGTTCATCGTGGTTGGACATGACAGTTTCGCAGTCTCGGAGGTGCAGCACAGGACGTCGCGGTGGCCGGTATTCCATATGCCACTGGGCGACTGGTAGTCCGGCATCACGAAGAACTTGTTGATCTTCTCTGGAGCGGGCTGCCGCGAAGAAGGCCAGGTCCTCCAGTTGCTGGCTCTCAGAGCGCTGTACGAAAGCTACCGCGAGTCGGAGGATCGTGTTGAGGGGGCTGAGCCGGCCCACTACGGGCAGCAGCGAATCGCCGAGCGGCACAGGAGGAACGCTGAACCGGAAGCCTCCTGTGTCGAAGTGGCCGCCGGGCCTGTGCACTGCCAATGCCAAGCGGCGCAGGTGCGGCCCCGGGCAATGCAGTGCGGCTGCTTCCAGCAATTTCGCCCTATCGCCCCGCCGCCCAGCCTCTTTAAGCGCATAGTGCAGGTCGGCAACGACTGCCGGATCGTGGCCTTGAGCAACATCGGCGAGCAGGCCGTCTGCCTCTTCGTCCCGATCGGCATCGCGCAGGTCATCCAGCTTCTCGACGATCTCCACGGCGTCCAGTCTTGTTGGGTCGAACTTCCGGCGCTGTTTCGGAGGCTCTACACCGTGTTCCCAGTGGTCCAGTGCATGCTGGGTTTCGGCAGCCATCTCCTCCGCGTGCTGGGCGTCGCGCTGCTGGAGGTGGAGTAGGGCGACGGTCTGGGAGAGCAGGTCTTCCAACTCGGCGGCCCGCTGCAGTGCGCTGTCTCGTTCCGCCTCCAGTCGCCGCACCTGCTCCTCAAGGTCGGCCACGCCGGCCTGCCGCAGCCGGTCGATCTCGTGCTCGGCGCGGTACCGGCGGTCACGCTCGCCCTGCAGCTCGCCCTGGAGGGCGGTCAGGGAACTGGCCGTTGCGGCCTGCTGCGCCTGCACCTTCTCCTGCAATTCCGCGACTTCGTAAGCACGAGCGGACAGCGGCCCCTTGGACCGGGCTGCGGTATACAGCAGGGCGCGGCTCTGCTGCGCCGCTTCCCAGACGGGAGTGTCCGCGTCCTGGCCTGCCAGTAGGTGGTGGAACCGGGTGAGGAGCTGCGGTTCCGGCAGGCTTCGACCGGACAGGTAACGCGAGAGCCGGGTGGCATCCACCCCGAGCTCCGTGGCCAATTCGACGGAGGTCTTCCCGGCCAGCTCTCGCAGGTCTCGAAGGTGATTTGCGAAGGCTTTCTCCTCTGCCCCAAGGTCGGCGCTCAGTGGCGCCAGTGCCCGACCCCGTGACACGCCCTCCTGCGCAGGTAACTGCTCCGTCACATGGCCCCCTCTTGCTGCTCGCAAGATGCTTCCGGTTCCGCAAGGTCACGTTGCTCTCTGCCGCAACAAGTGCGTGGCGCTGTTCCATCGACCTTAGTTGGATCGCTCAGGTCGCAGATACGGGCGCTGGCAGGAAGTTGCGCGGCTAACCCTCGCCTGCGGCACGGTGCGGACCGACGCGGACAACCGCGTTCTCGCCCCTCGTATCCCGGGAGTTCCCGCATGAACGGTCTCGACACCCGCACCGCCGTGTTGCTGCTGGCGGGCGGCTTCAGCGCGTACGTCGCCTTCCTCCACCCGGCCGTCGGGGTGGCGCTCCTGGTCGGAGTGGCTGTCGTCGGCCTTCTCCACGTCCTCCTGCGGTGAATCGCTCCGCAGGCCCGCCTAGAGCGGGAGAAGGGGGCGTAGACAGTCTGCGCCTCCTCGGCCCTCCCTCGTACACCAACGCGACTGCCCACAGGTCCAGTTGATCTACCCCGAGTGTCAGTGTCGGGGGTTACCGTCGTGAGTATGCCCGGCGCGGGCACTTCTCCGCTCCTCCCCGACTGCCGTGAGGACTCGTCGTGACAAACGTCCGTGGCCACTATCGGAAGAACGGTTCCTACGTCCGGCCGCACCGTCGCAGGACCCGGCCGGCTGGCCCCTCCGCCGCCCGCAGGGTCCCCCCGCCCCGTACCGCGCCCAAGCCGCCCGTCCGCCGGCAGCCGGTTCCGCCAGGGGCGACGACCCATGTGCGGGGGCACTACCGCAACGGCTTCTACATCCGGCCGCACTCCCGTCGGCTCAGCGGTCCCCGGGCCGCGGCCGCCGGGGGAGGGGGCTTCCTGATGTTCTTGCTGCTGGTGTTTCTCATCTTCGGTGTCTTCAGTTAGTAGGGGCCGCGGCCTGCCTGGTTTCGGCAGGGTCTGGGTCCGGCGAGCGGCCAAAGGACGAGCGCAGCGTCGATATCCTGCGAGTAGCGCTACACCACGCGGATCCCCCTGCCGTCGGTCCGCTCGGGCAGCAACTCGACAACGTAGCTCTCCGAGCGAGGATCGGCGTCCGGGAGGTTGCAGGCTTGCTCGGGGGTGAGGTAGTCGGCTTCCCGCGCGCGGCAGCGTGCGGCGGCTCCTGGTCGAACAGGCACTGGCGTCCTACCCGCGACTCGCCGCCTCCGGCGTCCAGCGGGTCCGTCCGGTGCACGATGAGTACCCGCCTACCTCGGCGGCAACCGCCGAAGCATGAGCGCAGTGCCTGGACCTGTTGCGCGAGGTATGCCGACTCCACGCACCGCAGCTCGGTGCCGGCGGCCGTGTGCCGTTGCAGCCCGCCCCTGACCCCGTCTACCGCTCCTTCACCCGCGTCGCCGAGTCCGCCGGCCTCCGCGTGATCCGGCTCCACGACGCCCGGCACGGCTGCGCCACCCTCCTGACCGCCGCCGGGGTGGCTCCCCGCGTCGTGATGGAGATCCTTGGGCACTCGCAGATCAGCATCACCATGGACGTGTACACGCACGTCGTGCAGGACACCCAACGCGAGGCCATCAACCACATGGACCGGCTGCTCAAAAGGCGGCCCGACCGTGAGTGACCGCCGCCGTTGATGTCAGAAGTGGATGTCAAACGCCCCGGAGCTTGATCGCTCCGGGGCGTTTGCGCTGGTGCCCCCGGCAGGATTCGAACCTGCGACACCCGCTTTAGGAGAGCGGTGCTCTATCCCCTGAGCTACGGAGGCGGGCGGACGGGCCGTGTGGTGGGCACGCGGGGGCCGTTTCGACCACTGACAGGGTAGCGGATGCGGTGGGCGGGGTTCGATGGTGTGGGGTCAGGGGGTGTGGGGGTGGGTTGCTGCTGTCTGTTGGAGGAGGCGGGTCACGTGGCGGATGTCGGGGCGGCGGGAGGTGCCGGGGCGGGTGGTGGTGAAGATGGTGCGGGTTACGGGGCGGGTCAGGGGGTGGAGGCTCAGCGGGGCGTGGGCCTCGGGCAGGGCCAGGCGGGGGAGCAGTGCCACGCCCGCGCCCGCCGCCACCAGTGCCGTCAGTACCGAGAAGTCGCTGCTGCGCGCCCGGATGTCCGGTACGAAGCCCGCCGCCCCGCACGTCCGCTGGATCATCTCGTAGCACGACGCCTCCGGGCTCGGCGTCAGCCACGAGGCGTCCGCCAGTCCGGACAGGTCGGCTGGTTCGCCCGGTCCCAGGCCCCGGCCCGCCGCGTCGTCCGGGTGCAGTGCCAGCAACACCGGGTCGTCCATCAGCCACGACTGCTCGTACCCCGTCGGGAAGTCGCGGGGGAGGACCGTATAGCCGTGTACGACCGCCAGGTCCGTTTCCCTTCTGCGCAGCGCCTCCAGTGATTCCTCCGGTTCCTGTTCCGTCAGGTGCAGTGTGAGGTCGGCCGTTTTCGCGTCGCCCGTCAGGGCCGCCCACGTCGGCGGCAGCAGGGTGCGGGCCGCCGACGCGAACGCCGCTACGCGTACGACCCCGTGCCCGCCCCCGCGCAGCGCCGCCAAGTCCGACTCCGCCGCGGCCAGATCGCCGAGGACGACCTCCGCGTGCGCCACCAGCAGTTCGCCCGCCGCCGTCAGCCGCAGCGTGCGGCCCTGTTTCTCCACGACGGGGACCCCGGCCTCGCGTTCCAGCACCGCGAGCTGCTGCGAGACCGCCGGCGCCGTCAGATGCAGCGCCTCCGCCGTCGCCGCCACCGTCCCGTACATCGCCAGGTGCTGAATGATCCGCAGGCGTCTCACGTCTAGCATGCCCGTCAGCCTACGCGCATTCGTTAAGGGTGGCTTATTTGTTCTTGCATTAAAGCTAAATGGAACTTTTCTCATTTCCCCGCCACCCTTGATCCGTGACCTCCCCCTCCCCCCGCCTCCTCGCCCTCGCCGGCACCGTCGTCCTCTGGGCCTCCGCCTTCCCCGCCATCCGCGTCGGCGTCGACGAGCTGGGCGTCGCCGCCCTCTCCTTCCTGCGGCTCGCCGTCGCCGCGCTCGCTCTCGTGGCCGTCGCGCCCTTCGCGCGCGTACGGCTTCCGCGGCGGGGCGATCTGCCGCTCATCGCGCTCTGCGGCGCCACCGGAATGACCGCCTACCAGACGCTCCTCAACTGGGGCGAGGTCCACGTCGAGGCCGGTACCGCCAGCCTGTTGATCTCCGCCGCGCCCGTCTTCAGCGTGCTGCTCGCAGCCGTCTTCCTCCCCGCCTCCGAACCGCTCACCCGCCACGTGCTCGTCGGCAGCGTCGTCGCGATCGGGGGGTGTGCCCTCGTGGCGCTCGGCGGCGGCGGGGCGACCGGGTTCGGTGCGGGGGCGCTGGTGGTGCTCGCCGCCGCGGTGGTGCAAGGGATCTACCACTTCGCCACCAAGCCCCTGCTGCGCCGCTACACCGGGCTCGAAGTGGCCACGTACGCCATGGTCGCCGGTACGGTCTTCGGGCTGCCCCTCGCGCCCGCCGCCGTACGCGCCGCGGCCCATGCCCCGGCCGCCGCCCTCGCCCCCGCCGTCTTCCTGGGGCTGCTGCCCTCCGCCCTCGGCTTCGTGATCTGGGGATATGCCGTCGCCCGGCTGCCCCTCGCCGTCTCCACCGCCGCCCTCTACCTCGTACCGCCCGTCGCGCTCGCCGTCTCCTTCGTCTGGCTCTCCGAGGCGCCCCACCCCCTCGCGCTGGCCGGCGGCGCCGTCACCGTTCTCGGCGTCTTCCTCATCCATCGGAGTCGTCGGCGGGCGGAGGCCGTCCCGAGGGTTCAGGAAGTCAGCCCAAGTGCATCCACACGCCCTTGACCTCCGTGTACGCGTCCAGCGCGTACTTCCCCATCTCCCGGCCCCACCCGCTCGCCTTGAAGCCGCCCCACGGCGCCGCGCTGTCCGGGACCGGCGGCATGTTGACGAAGACCGCGCCCGCCCGGATGTCCGCCGCCATGCGGTGAGCCGTCGTCAGGTCCCTGGTCCATACGGCCGCGGCCAGGCCGTACTCGGTGTCGTTGGCGCGCGGGCCGAGCTCCTCCGGGTCGTCGTAGGCGAGGACCGGCAGGACCGGCCCGAAGAGTTCGTCGCGTACGACCGACATATCGTCGCGTACGCCCGCGAAGACGGTCGGGCGGTAGAAGTGGCCCTCTTCCAGGGGGCCGTCCGCGCGGGCGCCGCCGGTGACGACCTCCGCGCCCTCCGCGATGCCCGATCTGACGCCCGCGTCGACCTTGGCCAGGTGCTCCGCGCTGACCAGCGGGCCGAGTTCGGTGGCCGGGTCCAGGCCGTGGCCGAGGCGGAGGGCGGCGGCGGCCGTGGCGAGCTTGGCCGTGAACTCGTCCACGCGGCTGCGGTCGACGTAGAAGCGGGTGTACGCGGCGCAGACCTGGCCCGAGTTGAGCAGCGCGCCGCGCACATTGCCCTCGACCGCCGCGTCGATGTCGGCGTCGGCGGCGATGATGCTGGGTGCCTTGCCGCCCAGTTCCAGAGTGGGGCGCTTGAGGTTCCCCGCGCAGGCCCGGACGATGTCGCGGCCGACGGCCGTGGACCCCGTGAACGAGACCTTGTCCACCCCCGCGTGCGCCACCAGGGCCCGGCCCGGCTCCGGGCCGCCGGTGAGCAGGTTGACCACGCCGGCCGGTACGCCCGCCCGCCGGATCAGTTCGACCAGCCGCAGCGTCGTCAGCGGCGTCTGCTCAGCCGGTTTGACGATCACCGTGTTTCCGCAGGCCAGCGCCGGTGCGATCTTCCAGGCCGCGATCATCAGCGGGAAGTTCCACGGCGTGATCAGCGCACAGACGCCCACCGGCTCGCGCCGCGTGTAGTGCACCGTGTCCGGGAAGGTCACCGGCGCCACCGCGCCCTCGATCTTGGTGCACCACCCGGCGTAGTAGCGGAAGTGCTCCGCCGCCCCCGCCACGCTCACGCCCCGCGCCACGCCGATCGGCTGGCCCTGGTCGCGGGTCTCCAGCTCCGCCAGCTCCCGCGCGTTCTCCTCGATCAGCTCAGCCGTACGCCACAGCAGTCGCGCCCGTTCGGCCGCCGTGATCCCCGCCCACGCCGGGTCGGTGAGCGCCACCCGCGCCGCCGTCACCGCGGCGTCCACATCCGCCTCGCCCGCCTCGGCCACCCATCCCGTCACCGCCCCGCTCGCCGGATCGTGACTCGCGAACCTCGCGCCGTCCGCCGCCTCCGTCCACTCGCCCGCTATCAGCAGACGGCCCTGGAGCTCCCGCACTGAGGCCGGCGCCTGCTCCGACCGCATCTCCGACCGCTTCCCCCACGGCTTCTCCGTCTGCTTCTCCGTCTGCTTCTTCTCCCGCATGCGGCTCCTCCGGCGTTCGAATACGGCGTCCTCCTCTCCCACCCTTCCGGGCAGCGGTGTCCGGTACTTGACCGAGAGCGAACAGCCCTTGTCCAACGCTGCTCACACCCCGCGCAGCGTCCACCCCACGTCCGGATCGCCCGCCGACCGGAACTCGCGCGGACTCGCCCCGTACGCCGCCCGGAACACCCGGCTGAAATGCGCCGCGTCCACGAACCCCCACCGCGACGCGATCACCCCCACCGGCCGGCCCGCCTGCAACGGGTCCCTCAGATCCCGGCGGCAGTGCTCCAGGCGGCGCGTGCGGATCCAGGAGGAGACCGTCCTCCCCTCCGCCCGGAACAGCTTGTGCAGATAGCGCGTGGAGACGAAGTGCGCGGCGGCGATCATGTCGGGGCCCAAGTCCGGTTCACCCAGGTGCTGTTCGATGAAGACCGTGATCCGCGTCAGCAGCGCCCGCCGCCCGGACGCCAGGCGCGGCCGGTCGCCGGCCGCCCCGGACCCCGCCCCCTCCAACTGGTCCGCCACCAGCATCACCAGCAGATCCACGATGTTGTCCGCGAGCCGCACGCCGCCGGGCCCCTCGTACCCCTCGTACTCCTCCAGATGCCCGGCCAGCCGCAGCAGCAGCGCGGAGACCAGCGCGCCCGTGCCGTGCTGCCCCCGGACGCGTACGGCCGTGATCCGGGCCACGTCCCGCGGCGGTATGCGCAGCAGCCGGCGGGGGAGCATCAGCACCAGCTGGCGGTAGCTGTCGTCGAAGGCGAGCGTGTACGGGCGCGTGGTGTCGTACACCGCGAAGTCGCCCGGCGCCAGCGGAGCCTCGCGGCCGTCCTGACTCAGCACGCAGCAGCCGCGCAGCTGGAGGCCGAGCTTGAAATAGTCCTCGGTGGAGGCGGCGATGGCGCGCGGAGTGCGGTGCACCGCGTGCGCCGTCGCGGCGATCTCCGTGACCTGGAGCTCGCCCAGCCGTACGCCGTGCAGCTCGCCCTCGAACGGGCCCGCGCCCGGATCCGCGCGCAGCGGCACGAACGCGTCGCAGATCACGCTGCGCCAGAAATCGAAGCGCTCGGCGGCCGACAGGCCCGCCGTGCGCAGGGTCAGGGACACGGCGCCTCCCACCAGCAGCGTGTATGCCCGGGCCATGCTGCCGGGCGGCACCGCCGTTGCCAAGGGCGAGTCGGCCGGCGGCGTTCGCTGCCGGTCAAAGGGTGTGCGTTCTCGGACAAGAAGCTTCGGGCGGGCATCCGCAGACTCGGATCACACGCCGCGCCCCCGGCCTGTCCCCGACCTGACCCAGGCCTGTCCCCGACCCCCTTCTTCCGCTTGGTGCCTCGACAGCCCGGAGCCCCCATGCCCCACCCGCTCGGTTCCGCCCCCGGCAAGATCGTCGCCGTCCACCTCAACTACCGCGGCCGCGCCGCCGAACGCGGTCGCCTCCCCGACCGGCCCTCCTACTTCCTCAAGCCCCCCACCTCCCTCGCCGGCAGCGGCGACCGGCTGATCCGGCCGCAGGGCTGCGAACTGATGGCCTTCGAGGGCGAGATCGCGCTGGTGATCGGCGAGCGGGCCCGGCAGGCGCCCCTGGAGTCGGCCTGGTCGCATGTCCGGTGGGTGACCGCCGCCAACGACGTGGGCGTGTACGACCTGCGCCACGCCGACGGCGGCGCCAACCTGCGCTCCAAGGGAGCCGACGGGTTCACCCCCCTCGGGCCCCGGCTGCTCGACGCCCGCGCCCTGGACCCGGCCGGGCTCCGCCTGCGCACCTGGGTCAACGGGGAGCCCGCGCAGGACGACACCAGCGACCATCTCCTCTTCCCCTTCGCCCAGTTGATCGCCGACCTCTCCCGCACTATCACCCTGGAACCTGGCGACGTCATCCTCACCGGCACCCCGGGCGGGGCCGGCGTCGTCGTGCCGGGCGACCTGGTCGCGGTGGAGGTCACCGGCGACGGGCAGTCGACCGGGCGGCTCGCCAACCGCGTCGCGGAGGCGGACGGTCCGCTGGCCGACGTCGGCGCGATGCCGCGGCTGCGGCCGGAGGACAGGGCGGCGGCTTACGGGCGTACGGCCGGGGCTGATGCGGGGGGTGCTTACGGACGTACGGCCGAGGCTGATGCAGGGGTTGCTTACGGGCGTACGGTTGGGGCCGATCCGGGGGCGGCTTACGGACGTACGGTCGCGGACGCCCGTACCGCACCGTACGAGCATCCCCCCGAAGGCCCCATCCCCATCCCCATCCCCATCCCCATCCCCCTCGCCCTCACCGAACCCCACCGCGCCGCCCTCACCCAGATCTCCGTCGCCACCCTCGCCTCCCAACTGCGCAAACGCGGCTACAACGGCTTCTTCATCGACGGCGCGCGCCCCACCCGCCCCGACCTGAAGCTCGTCGGCACGGCCCGTACCCTCCGCTATCTGCCGCTGCGCGAGGACCTGGCCCCGGCGTACAGCGGCGGCATGAACGCCCAGAAGCGCGCCGTGGAGTCCGTACGGCCCGGCGAGGTCCTGGTCATGGACGCCCGGCGGGAGGCGGACGCGGGCACGCTCGGCGACATCCTCGCCCTGCGCGCGCAGCGGCGCGGGGCCGCGGGCATCGTCACCGACGGCGGGCTGCGGGACAGCGCCGCCGTCGCCGCGCTCGACATCCCCGTCTACTCGTCCTCCGTGCACCCGGCGGTGCTGGGCCGCCGCCACATCCCCTGGGACACGGATGTGCCGATCGCCTGCGGCAACGCCCTCGTGCGGCCGGGGGACGTGCTGGTGGGCGACGCCGACGGGGTGCTCGTCCTGCCGCCGCACCTGCTGCCCGAGCTGATCGCCGACGCCCAGGAGCAGGAGCTCCAGGAGGAGTTCATCGCCGAACGCGTCGCCGAGGGCGCGGCCATCGAGGGTCTCTACCCGCTGGGCTCCAACTGGCAGGCTGAATACGAGCGTTGGCTCCGCCACGGCAAACGGTGTCCCGTCGATCGCCCGCAGGAGGCAACACAGTGAGGTTCCGCAGCGACCCGCGCCGCATCCGGGGCTCCATAGCCCCCGTCGTCACCCCCTTCGGCGAGGACGGCGCGCTCGACCTCGACGGCCTGCGCACCCTCGTGAACTGGCAGCTCGACTCGGGCTCGCACGGCATCTCGCTGGGCGGCTCCACCGGCGAGCCCGGTGCGCTGCGCACCGCCGAGCGTGTCGCGGCCATGGAGGCGGCGGCGGAGGTCATCGGCGACCGGGCGCCGTTCGTGCCGGGCACGGGTTCGGCGCGGCTGGACGAGACGATGGAGCTGACCGCAGCCGCCCGCGACCTGGGCGCGGACGCGGCGCTGGTGATCACCCCGTATTACGCGCGTCCGACGCAGGAGGCCCTCTACCGCTGGTACGCGACGCTCGCCGAGGAGTTCCCCGACCTGCCGCTGGTCGTCTACAACGTGCCCTCGCGCACCGCCGTCGACATCGCTCCGCAGACCGTGGCCCGGCTGTTCTTCGACTTCGAGAACATCGTCGGCGTCAAGGAGACCACCAAGGACTTCGAGCACTTCTCCCGCACGTACTACGCCTGCGGGCGCGAACTGCTGATGTGGTCCGGCATCGAGCTGCTCTGCCTGCCGCTGCTCGCGCTCGGCGGCGCGGGCTTCGTCTCGGCCCTGGCCAATATCGCGCCCGCTCCGGTGGCCAGGATGTACGAGCTGTGGGAGGCGGGTGACCACGAGGGCGCCCGCGAACTGCACTACCGGTTGCACCCGCTGGTCGACCTGCTCTTCGTGGAGACCAATCCGGCCCCGGCCAAGTGGGTGCTGGCGGACGCCGGGCTGCTGGCGTCGGCCCATGTCCGTACGCCGCTGATCCAGCCCACCGAGGCGGGGGTCGCGCGCATCCGGGAGCTGCGGGCGGCAGCCGCCGACCTGCTGTCCTTCTGACGCCGCTCAGCCCACTCGCCATCCCCCCCCACGCCGATGAGAGTGACCGTCATGACTCTGCGAACCCCGGCCGACCTCCCCAAACTGATCCGCCACTACATCGTCGGCGCGCACACCGAGTCCGCCGACGGGCGTACCTTCCCCAACGCCGATCCGGCGTCCAACCGCCCGTACTGCGAGGTCGCCGCCGGCGGTCCCCGCGACGTCGACGCCGCGGTGGCCGCCGCCGGGGAGGCGTTCGCGCACGGGCCGTGGCCGCGGATGAGCGCTCGCGAGCGCGGCCGGGTGCTGCACCGGATCGCCGACGCCGTCGAGGCGCGGGAGGAGCGGCTGGCCGAGCTGGAGTCCTTCGACACGGGCCTGCCCATCACCCAGGCGCGCGGGCAGGCCCGTCGCGCCGCCGAGAACTTCCGCTACTTCGCGGACGTGATCAACGCGCAGCACGAGGCGGCGTTTCCCACGTCCGCGCAGGTGGGCTATGTCGTGCGGAAGCCGGTGGGGGTGGCGGGGCTGATCACGCCGTGGAACACGCCGTTCATGCTGGAGAGCTGGAAGCTGGCCCCCGCCATCGCCGCGGGGTGCGCCGTCGTGCTGAAGCCGGCCGAGTTCACGCCGCTGTCCGCGTCCGTGTGGCCGCAGATCATGGCGGAGGCCGGGCTGCCCGTCGGGGTCTTCAACCTGGTGCACGGCATCGGGGAGTCGGCGGGCGCGGCGCTGGCCGGGCACCCGGACGTACCGCTGATCTCCTTCACCGGTGAGACGGCCACCGGGCGGATCATCATGCGCACGGCGGCCGAGGGGCTCAAGGGGCTGTCGATGGAGCTGGGCGGCAAGTCGCCGTGCGTGGTCTTCGCCGACGCGGATCTGGGGGCGGCGGTGGACGGGGCGCTGTTCGGGGTGTACTCGCTCAACGGGGAGCGCTGTACGGCGGGTTCGCGGATCATCGTGGAGGAGTCGGTCTATCCGGAGTTCGTCGCGCGGTTCGCGGAGCGCGCCGACCGGACGCGGGTCGGGCGGCCCGACGACCCGGCCACGGAGATCGGCGCGCTCGTCCACACCGAGCATTACGAGCGGGTCCTCGGGTACGTGGCCGCGGGCGTCAGGCAGGGCGCCCGGCTGGTCGCGGGCGGTGAGCGCCCCGCGCACCTGCCGGAGGGCAACTACCTGGCGGCCACCGCCTTCGCCGACGTCACTCAGGACATGCGGATCTGGCGGGAGGAGATCTTCGGGCCGGTCGCGGCGATCACCTCGTTCCGGGACGAGGAGGACGCCGTCCGTCTGGCGAACGACACCCCGTACGGCCTCGCCGGATACGTATGGACCTCCGACCTGGCGCGCGGGCACCGGGTGGCGCAGGCGATCGAGGCGGGCATGGTCTGGCTCAACTCCCACAACGTCCGCGACCTGCGCACGCCGTTCGGCGGGGTCAAGGCGTCCGGGGTGGGGCGGGAGGGCGGCGAGAGCAGCATCGACTTCTATACGGAGCGGCAGCTCGTCTCGGTCGCGACGGGCGATACGAAGGTGCCGCGCTTCGGGAGCACGGACGATGACTGACGCCGCCGGGTGCGAACTCCCGCCCCCGCCGGACGTGGTGCGCTCCGGCTATGCCCAGCTCGTCGTCACCGACCTGGCGCGATCCCGCTGGTTCTGGGTGGACGTGCTGGGCCTCCACGTCCAGTACGAGGACGACGGTTGCCTGTGCCTGCGCGGTACGGACGAGCTGACGCACCACTCCCTGGTGCTGTGCGCGGGGGAGACGGCGGCGCTGGACCACCTCGCGTACCGGGTACGGACCGGGGCCGACGTGGACCGTGCGGAGGCGTACTTCAGGGCGCTCGGCAGGCCGGTGCGGCGAGTGCCGAAGGGGGAGGGGACGCGCGGGGTGGGCGACGCGGTGCGGGTGCTCGACCCGCTCGGCTTCCCCGTGGAGTTCTTCTACGGGATCGAGCGCGGGGAACGGCTCATCCAACGCTACGACCTGCGGCGCGGCGCGGAGATCGCGCGCCTGGACCACTTCAACATCTGCACTCCGGACGTCCCGGCGGCCTACGCGCACTACACGGCGCTGGGGTTCGGCTGCTCCGAGACCATCGAGGGCGACGCGCACGAGCTGTACGCGGCCTGGATGTACCGCAAGCAGACCGTCCACGACGTCGCCTTCACGGGCGGCGGGGGCCCGCGCCTGCACCACCTCGGCATGGCCACCCACGAATCCCACCAAGTCCTGCGCACCGCCGACCTGCTGGGCGCCCTCCGCCAGGAACACCACATCGAACGCGGCCCCGGCCGGCACGGCGTCTCCAACGCCTTCTACCTCTACCTCCGCGACCCCGACGGCCACCGCGTCGAGCTCTACACCACGGACTACTACACGGGCGACCCCGACCACGAGACCTACCGCTGGAGCGTCCACGACGACCGCCGCCGCGACTTCTGGGGCAACGCCGTCATCGAATCCTGGTACAAGGAAGCCTCCCCGGTCCTCGACCTCACCGGCCGCGTACAGCCCGTCTCCGAAACCGCCTTGGACGAGTCGGCGGTACGGGTGGGGGCCGACGGGCTGGGGTGAGAGACGTGCTGAGCCGCTACGGCGCGGAAGCCCCGCAATTCATCTGCTTCTTGGCAGCGCCCACGAACTTCTTGAAGAGGGCCTTCTCATCCGGGAGGCGGGACCCGGGAGCCTCGGCGGCTTTCGCGTACCGAGCTCCCGTCCTCATGGTGAAGTACGTGTCCTCGCCGCCGCACGAGGCCATGACCCCGGCTTCGGGGGAGTGGTGGGTCAAGGACCGGGAAATGGCCGAAGCCAGTGGCTTGTCCCGCACTACGGCGAAACTCGCGTACGGCGGTTCCTTTTCGTCTTCGCCCAGGAATAGATCGCAGGCCCATACGGGCTCGGCCTCGGCGGACAGGGAACGCGCCCGCTCGACGGGCCGCCCTTGCGCGGCGCCGCCCGAGGCATCCAGAGCGAGCCCCGGAATTCCGCACGCCTTCGCGGAATCCGTGGGCCGCACCGATGCCGCGGGCAGCGGCTTCGGATCCGTGGGGGCGTTCCCGGGGGCGCAACCAGCGCGATGCGAAATGGCGTTGGAAGTCTCGACGAGCAACCGGGCCAGCTCCCGCTGCTTCATTCCCGCGCCCGTGGCGCTCGCCTCGATGACGTACACGGGCGGCTTCTCCGTCAGCGGGCTGCCGCCCGACTTCCCCCAGCACGACTCGGGAAGCATGACCCACCCGGTCGAATCGGAGACGCCGCCGGTGGCGGGACCGGAGAAGTACGACATCCGGGCGGGAGTGCGCCACGCGGACGACGTGAACGCGAAGTCGGCGCGCTCCTGATAGGCGCCGATCCGCACCTGTGCGTCCTCGCGCCCCAGCAGCTTCGAGGTCTGCCGGACGGAACAGCGGAATTCCACGTCCCCCTTGCCCGGCCCATTTTTGAGCCCACCATCGTCAAGCCGCCCGGAACGCCCCAGCACACGCTCCATCTCCCCGGCGGGAAGCAGCCCATGACACAACTCATCAGGCCCGAACGCATTGGTGTTCCAGCCCAGATTGAGCCCGCCCAGTACCAGCGCACATCCGGCCCCGGCGAAAACGACCTTCTTCCACACCGGTAGCGACCTCTTGCCCCCCGTCACTTCGGGGTCCGCAGGGCGGTGTAGGCGGCGTCCCGGCCAGAGGTATAGCTCTGCTCGGCCTCGTCCTTCATCCGGTCCACGGCGGTGGACTCGCCAGCATGCCGGCCAACGGCCCATTTGTCGATGAGCTTGTTGGTGCCGTCGAGCCCGGCGGCGTAGTTCTCGCTGTTGTCCGCTCTTGCCCTGCCTTCCTTCTCATTGATGACGTCCTTCGACCACTCATAGGTGGCCGCGTCGAGGGCGCGCTGGGCCTCGTCGCCGACAACGGGGATCATCGTGATGGGAATGCCGGCTCCGTGGTATGTGTACCGGGCCGTGTCATTGACCCAGCCGACCTCGCTGTCGCGCTTGTCGAGGATGATGTCGGAGCCGATGGCGTTGTACGCGCCGTTCACCTTGCCGATGGTCGCCGCCCGGTGGTCCCAGTCGCCGATGCTGTCGTGCGTATTGCCGGAATGGGTGCCACCGGAGAGGACCTCCGCCGAATATGCGCGCTCGGCGTGGTAGAGCGCGGCATATGTGGCGTCGTCGTCGGAGACGCCGCGCAGTACACGGAGCAGGCTGGCCTGGTTGTTGGCCAGGTGCGCGTTGTCGCCGGAGCCATGGATTCCCGGCTGACCGGCGTTGCCGCCCTTGTCCGAGTTCTGGCCGACGATGATGTCGTGGGTGTCCGGCACATAGGTCGCGAGGGCCCGGCCCAGTGGTTTCTGGAGATTCTGCGGTATGGAATCACCGCTGCCGTCGACATCGAGGATGCTGATGGTGTCCTGCATGACGCGGGCCTGCGCCTCGGAGTGAGCACCGGGGTGCCCGGTGGCGGCCCCCGGCTCGTGGCCGGTGCTGGCGGCCTCGATCGCCGAGGCGAGGCCCTCTCGGGCGCCCGGGGCCTCGGTGTCGCCCGAGCGGTGCTCGATGTTTCCGTACCAGGTGGTGTTGTCGGTGATCTTCCAGTCGCGGTCGTGCAACAGGTAGTTGAGCCGGTCGTTGGCACGGTGCTCGGCGTCCTCGCCGCTCGAACCGGGGTCGAGGTAGGCCGTAGTGGTGTCCGGATCGTGGCTCATGATGCCCAACGCCGTGTCCACTGGGTCATGGGCGAACCAGCCGTCCTCCTTGCCGTGGAACTCCCCGTGCAGGTCCCAGACGTCGTGATCCTTCCGCTCGGCGGCGATCATGTCGTCCGTGACGTCGGACATGAACTGCGGCGAGTAGCCGTCGCCCTGCTTCATCAGGGTGAGCAGGCTCTGGTAGCCGCGGACCTTCTGGTCGTGGTCCCTGGAGATGGTGTTCGTCTTCTCGGTCGCCGCTTCGAGCCCGTACTTCTCCAGGCCGGCCTTCTGCAGGCCCGAGCGCCAGTCTCGGTAGAAGGCGGAGTCCGACGTCGTCAGCCATTGCTTGTACGCCTTCTCGTAGCCGGGCGTACCGAACTTCAACGGCTCGTTCTTCGGCCCCTTGAAACGAGGCACCCGAGTCGCCGTCGCCAGGCTGGTCGCGAGCCCCTTCTCCAAGGCCAGGTAGTCGCCCTTGTTCTTCTTGTCGTCGAAATAGGCGAGGTCGTTGAGCTTGTTGGTGAAGGTGAGGGCGCCCTTGGGGCCGAGGCCGGACAGGAATGTCTGAGTGAATTCCTTGCTGTGGCCGTTGTCCCGGAAGAGGCGCTGCATCTCGGCGCGTTCCCCGGCATCGAGGTGACCGGTGGTGTTCAGCTTGGTCGCCAGTTCCTCGGCGCGCCGCCCCTCCACCTTCTCGATGTCCCCCTCGGCCGAGGCGTTGAATCCGGCCAGTCCGCCATGCATGACGTCGGTGTTGTGCACGGCGGTGGTGAGGGCGAGCTTCACGCCCTGGTCCGCGTCGTCGACGGCCCTGACAGCCTGCTCGATGTGTTTCGTCCAGTAGCTTTCGGCCTGTTCTCGCTTACCGGCGTCGAGCCGCGCGGCGTGCGCCCAGGCCGGATCGATCCGGTCGGCGCTCTCCGGGTCGAATACGGCCTTGCCTTCGCTGCTGATTTTGACGCCGCCATTGGTCTCGGCGTCCGCTACTGCTGACTTCACCTTGTTCTTGAGGTCGACGAACTGCGTGTGCGCGTCGCGCAGCAGGGAGGCGATCGCGCGGGCTTCTTTGGGAGCGGCCGCGAACTGCCCTGATGTCTCCGCCATGTTCGGGCGTGCGAAGATCGCGGTCGTGCCGTTCCAACTGCCGTCGTGCCCGACGCTCTTCACTTGGCCGTCGTAGGCCCTCTTCACTTCCTCGAACTTCTTCGCGGACTCGTCCCACTGCTCGGCCGCTGTGGTCAGGAGCGACAGGTCGGCGTGCATCACATCGTGGTACGTAAGCACAGTTCTACTCAGTTCTCTCGGTCGTCCTCAGTGCCGTGGATCAGCCGTGCTCAGTACTGCGAAACACGCGACGGATACGGCACGTAGGGTTGCTGCGTACCGTCCGTGCCATGAGGAGACGCGAACAGGAGGGAACTGCTGTGATCGTTGCCCTGGAACAGGCGATTGGCGTTGCTCAGCGCTGTCTTCTCGCCGGAGAGCCGTCCCTGGAGCGCCTTGACGGAGTTGTTCCAGCCCTCGAGCGCCTTTGTGATGCCTGAACCCGTCGCCCAGCCGCTGAACCCCTTGGCGGCGGCTTTCGAGGTTTCTTCGGGGCAGGCGCCCGCAGTCTTCGTATCGGGCTCCACATGGTCCTGGAGCGCGGCGACGGCGGCTTTCTTCTTCGCGGAGGAAGAGGAGAAGTCAGGAAGTCCTGGTCCGGGCGGCACCAGCGGGAGCTCCGAGGACGTCCCATTGATACGGGTGCGGGATTCCTTCTGCTCCGCCGCTTCGCTGCGCAACTGGTCCCACTCTTCGGCGAATGTCATGCTTCCCCCTGATTCCTCGCCAAGCCAACCCTGTCCGGGGCGGCCCCTACACGAAGCTATCAATGAGTGGCAGTTGCCCGCATCCGGCCGTGGTTTTGATGGCCAGGGTGACAGAACTGTTACGGCTCGCCCGGCTCGGCTTGCCCGCCCGCCGTTTCCCATTCGCCGCGTACGTGCCGCAAGTGGTGGCGTATGAGGGTTTCCAGGCGGGGTTCGTCGCCTGTGGTGATCGCGGCGAGGAGGTCGCGGTGTTCGGCGGCCCAGGCGGGGAGTAGGCCGCGTTCGGCGAGGTTTTCGAGGCCGTAGAGGCGGGTCTGGTCGCGGAGGTTGGCGATGGTGGCGGTGAGGCGGTGGTTGCCGGAGAGGGCCAGGAGGGTGAGGTGGAAGCGGCGGTCGGCGTCGAGGAAGGCGGGCACGTCGCCGTCATGGGCGGCTGACTCGATCTCGGCGGCCAAGGAGGAGAGCTCCGCGAGGTCGGCGGGGCGGGCGTGGCGGGCGGCTCGGAGGGTGGCGGGGACCTCCAGGAGCAGGCGCATGTCGTAGATCTCGTCGAGGTCGGCCTCGCTCATCGCCACGACGCGGAAGCCGCGGTTGCGTACGGGCTCCAGCAGGCCCTGGTTGACCAGGGTCAGCATCGCCTCCCGCACCGGGCTGCTCGACACGCCGAGCTTCGCCGCCAGCGCCGCCGCCGAGTAGATGTCTCCCGAGCGGATCTCGCCGGACACCATGGCCTGCCGGATCACCGCCAGGCATTGTTCCCGCAGGCTTACGTGGCGTAGCCGCTGGGTGACTTCCGCTGTCGGTCCGACGTTCACCGTTCGCCTCCCTTGACAACGTCGTCGTAAAGGTCGCAGCCTACCTTCGAGTCATCATCGGTCACCGGTAACCGACTACCGAAGGGTAATTTATGGGCGCGCAGCCCGGCGGAACCCAGCGAGTGCGGGGGTACTGCACGCTGTGCCGCTCCCGCTGCGGCGCCGTGTACACCACCCGGGACGGCGACCTCATCGACGTACAGCCGGACCCCGAGCACCCCACCGGCGCCGCCCTCTGCCCCAAGGGCCGGGCCGCCCCCGAGATCGTGCGCAGCCCCCGCAGGCTCACCCGGCCGCTGCGCCGCACCACGCCCAAATCCGACCCCGACCCGCGCTGGCAGCCCATCGGCTGGGAGGAGGCCCTGTCCGAGACCGCCGAGCGGCTCGGCCGGATCCGCGCCGTGAGCGGGGCGGAGGCGGTCGCGTTCGCCGTGGCCTCGCCCAGCGGGTCGCCGCTGTCCGACTCCATCGACTGGATCGAGCGGTTCATCCGCCTCTTCGGCAGCCCGAACATCTGCTACTCCACCGAGATCTGCAACTGGCACAAGGACTACGCGCACGCCTTCACCTTCGGCTGCGGCCTGCCCATGCCCGACTACGAGTCCGCCGACCTCTCCATCCTGTGGGGCCACAACCCCGCCAAGACCTGGCTCGCCCAGTCCACCGCCCTCGGCCGGGCGCGGGCGCGCGGCGCGGCGCTCGCCGTCGTCGACCCCCGCCGCTCCACCAGCGCCCTCCAGGCCGACCACTGGCTGCGCGTCCTCCCCGGCACCGACGCCGCCCTCGCCCTCGGCCTCGCCCGCCTGCTGACGGAGCGCGGCACGCACGACACCGCCTTCCTGCGCGCGTGGAGCAACGGGCCCCTGCTCGTACGCGCCGACACCGGCCGCTTCCTGCGCGCCGAGGACCTCCGGCCCGGCGCGGCCGGCTACGTCGCCTGGGACGAGACGGAGA
Source organism: Streptomyces sp. NPDC057654 (assembly GCF_042800135.1). Lineage (NCBI taxonomy): Bacteria > Bacillati > Actinomycetota > Actinomycetes > Kitasatosporales > Streptomycetaceae > Streptomyces > Streptomyces sp. NPDC057654. The sequence goes on from NZ_JBHVHQ010000005.1 coordinate 37,789, forward strand.
GCGCGCCGCGCGTCTGCGACACGGCGTACGCGACGGACCACCCCGAACGGCTCGCCCTGTCCGGCCGACGGCGTGTCCTCACGCGCAGCGGGCCGGTGGAGTGTCTGCCCGCCTTCGAGCGGTACGCGGAAGCCGCCGCCGAGTGGACGCTCGCGCGCACCAGCGCGGTGACGACCGTGCCCGAGCGGCAGATCAGCGAGTTCGCCGACGCCCTCGGACAGGCCGAGTCGGTCACGTACCACTCCTGGACCGGCGTCGGGCAGCACACCAACGCCACCCAGACCGACCGGGCCATCGCCACCCTCTACGCCCTCACCGGCTCTTTCGACGCGCCCGGCGGCAACGTCATCCTGCCGGGCCACCCCGTCAACGCCCCCACCGACTTCGCGCAGCTCGCCCCCGAGCAGCGGGCCAAGGCGCTCGGGCTGCGCGAGCACCCGCTCGGCCCGCCCGCCCACGGCTGGGTCAACGCCCGCGACCTGTGCACGGCCATCACCACCGGCGAGCCCTACCGCGTACGGGCCATGGCCGCCTTCGGCGCCAACCTGCTGCTGTCCCAGCCCGACCCGCGGCGGACCGCCGAGGCCCTGCGCGCCCTGGAGTTCTCCGTCCACCTCGACCTGTTCCCCACCCCCACCGCCGAACTCGCCGACATCGTGCTGCCGGTCAACAGCCCCTGGGAGCACGAAGGGATCAGGGTCGGTTTCGGTACGGGCCAACGCGCCCAGGAACACGTGCAGTTGCGGCCCCGCATGGCCGAACCCGTCGGCGAGACCCGCTCCGACACCGAGATCGTCTTCGACCTCGCCGGACGGCTCGGCATGGGCGCGGACTTCTTCGGCGGCGACATCGAGGCGGCCTGGGACCACCAACTGGCCCCCCTCGGGCTCACCGCCGCCGAACTGCGCCAACACCCCGGTGGCGTACGGCTTCCGCTGGACACCCGGTACCGCAAGTACGCGGAGCGCACCGACTCCGGAACGGTCGCCGGGTTCGACACCCCCACCCGCCGCGTCGAGCTCTACTCGCAGCGTCTCGCCGACCACGGCTACTCGCCCGTCCCCGTCCACACCGATCCCCCCGCCGCCCCCGACAGCCGCTACCCCCTGACGCTCACCTGCGCCAAGAACGGCTACTTCTGCCACAGCCAGCACCGTTCCCTCACCTCCCTGCGCCGCCGCGCCCCCGATCCCACCGTGGACCTGGCGACGGAGGCCGCCGCCGAACGCGGCATCCGGGACGGCCAGTGGGTGCGGCTCACCACCCGCAACGCCACCATCCGCATGCGCGCCCGGATCGACGACAGCCTGCACCCCTCGGTCGCCGTCGCCGAGTACGGCTGGTGGCAGTCCGCGCCCGACCTCGGGCTGCCCGGGTACGACGTGCTGGCCCAGGAGGCGGCGGAAGGGACGAGCGCCAACTACAACCTGCTGATCGACGACGAGTTCACCGACCCCGTCAGCGGCTCCGTCCCGATGCGCTCCGCCTCCTGCGACATCCGCCCCGCCGACGACGAGACGGAATGGGCCGGACGCCGGGAGTTCCGGGTCGCCGGGCTGGAGCGCGAGTCGCCGGACGTGCTGACCGTACGGCTGGAGCCGCTGGACGGCCGGCCGCTGCCCGGCCACCGCGCCGGAGCCCACCTCACGCTGCACCACCCCGACGCGGCCGACCGCAGCTACTCCCTCACCGGCCCCGCGCGCCGCACCGAAGGGGGAGGGGACCGCGACGGCTACAGCGTCGCGATCCGGCACGTGCCCGGCGGCAGCTTCTCCGGCCTCGTGCACGAGCGGCTGCGCGTCGGCGACCGCGTCGCGGCCACCGGCCCCGACGGCAACTTCGCCATCCCCACCGACCTCGAACTCCCCGTCGTCCTGCTGGCCACCGGCGTCGGCATCACGCCGTTCCTCGGCTACCTGGAGACGCTGGCCGCCGTCGGCGGCACGGTCCCCGAGGTCGTCCTGCACTACGGCAACCGCAACTCCGAAGGCCACGCCTTCGCCGCCCGCATCGCCGAACTCGCCGCCCGGCTGCCCGCGCTGCGCGTCGTCAACCACTACAGCCGCCCCCTGCCCGGCGACGAGCAGGGCCGTACGTACGACCGTACGGGCCGGATGAGCGCCGCCGACGTCTCACCGGACCTCATCGAGCGCCGCGCCCGCTTCTACCTCTGCGGGACCGAGGACATGCTCGCGGACCTGACCGACGGCCTGCTGGCGCGCGGTGTGCCGCGCTTCGAGATCTTCTCCGAGAAGTTCCACGCCGCCGCCCGCGAGATCGCCGTCGCCGACGACGCCCGGCACACCGTGCGCTTCGCCCGCTCGGACCGGGAGATCACCTGGCGCGGCACGGACGGCACCCTCCTGGACGTCGCCGAGCGGGAAGGGCTCGCCCTGTCCAGCGGCTGCCGTGTCGGGCAGTGCGAGAGCTGCGCCGTGACCGTACTCTCCGGCGAGGTCGCGCACCGCGTCGAGCCGAGCGACGGCCTGCCCGACCGTACGTGCCTGACCTGCCAAGCCATCCCCCGCACCGACCTCGAACTGGACGCCTGACCGCGCCCCCGGGAGAACGCATGCTCAACATCACCGCCGAACAGACCGCGCGGCACCTGGAGTTCGACGCCCTCATCCCCGCGCTGCGCGACGGGTTCGCCCGCGGCGCGCACGCGCCCGACCGCCACCACCACGCGGTCGACGGCGCGCCCGGCGCCACGCTGCTGCTCATGCCCGCCTGGTCCGAGGGCGGCTACCTCGGGGTGAAGCTCGTCGACGTCTTCCCCACCAACTCCGCGCTCGGCAGGCCCGCGCTGTCCTCCGCGTACGTCCTCGCCGACGCGACCACCGGCGAGCACCTGGCGCTCATCGACGGCGACGAACTCACCCGGCGGCGCACCGTGGCGACGTCCGCGCTGGCCGCGAGCTACCTCGCGCGCCCCGACAGCGACGTGCACCTGGTCGTCGGCACCGGGCACATCGGCAGCCTGGCCGCCGCCGCGCACCGCAGCGCGGTCGGCACGTCGACGGTCCTCGTGTACGACCGGAAGCCGGAGCGGGCCGAGGCGCTCGTGGGCGCGCTGCGGGCGGACGGCATGGCGGCGCGGCCGGTCGCGGACCTGGAGGCGGCGGCGCGCGAGGCGGACCTCATCACCTGCGCCACGCTCGCGGAGGAGCCGCTGATCAAGGGGGAGTGGCTGCGGCCCGGCGCCCATCTCGACCTCATCGGCAGCTTCCGGCCGTCCATGCGCGAGTCGGACGACGCGTGCGTGCGCCGCGGGACCGTGTTCGTGGACACGCCGACCGCGCTGCGCGAGTCGGGCGATCTGCTCCAGCCGATGGCCTCCGGCGCACTGCGGGCCGAGGACATCGCGGGCACGCTCCCCGAGCTGTGCCGAGGCGAGGTGAAGGGGCGTCAGAACGCCGCGGAGATCACGGTGTTCAAGTCCGTGGGCGGCGCGGTGGCGGATCTGTCCGCGGCGGCTCTCGTGTACGAGCGGGTGGCGGCGGAGAGCGCCCCGTCGGCCTGAGCTGTTCGAGCCTGTAGAGGCGTCAGCCGCCGATGCTCCACGAGACGGTGCCGTCGGCCGTGACCAGGGCCGCGAGGACGATCAGGTCGGCGGCGCCGAGGGCGAGGCCCAGCCGGGCCCGGCCGCGGCGCTGGGTGGAGCGGGCCAGCGCGAGGGCCCCCAGGACCAGGGCGCAGGGGCCGAGGACGAGGTTGAAGACCAGCAGCCCGACGAGGCCGAGGACGAAGGAGGCCACCGCCATGCTGTCGGCGTCCTTACGGCGGAGGCCGCGGGTGGCGGCGGGCTTGGGGGCCGCTGTCCCGGCGTTCGCCGTGTCGTACGGGCTCGTGGTGCGTTCCGGTGCTGAGACGGTCATCGGTCAGCGCTCCCTTGCACGTTCGCGGACGGTGAAGACGAGGAGCCAGAGGGCGATGGCGGCCGCGGCGGGGATCAGGAAGTGCAGCGGGGTGTGTGCCGCGGCGCCCACGAGGACCCCCAGCAGGAGGAATGCGGCGACGAGGAAGATCATGTCGGGCCTTTCCGGGTAGGGGGCCTTGATCCGGTGTGCCTTGATCCAACAGTGAGTGAACAACTGGAATCACAACTGTTCACTGACTTCCTCAGTCTAGCGTTGCCCAATCCGGAGAACGGTTGTTTACTGAATGATATGAGTCACACGACCGGGGTCAGGCAGGCCCAGAAGCAGAAGACCCGTCAAGCGCTCCTCGACGCGGGCCTGCGCCTCCTGGAGGACCAGAGCCTCAGCAGCCTCGGGCTGCGCGAGGTCACCCGCGTCGTCGGCGTCGCCCCGGCCGCCTTCTACCGGCACTTCCGGGACATGGCCGACCTCGGTGTCGCGCTGGTCGAGGAGGCGCTCGGCAGCCTGCACGCGATGATCCGCTCGGTCCTCGCCGAGCAGGACGGCGCCGAGGAGCGCATCGACCGCACCGTCGAGGTCGTCGCCGAGCACGTACGCGCCCACCCCGCCCACGTCCGCTTCGTCGCGCGCGAACGGCACGGCGGCGTACGGGCGGTGCGCGAGGCGATAGGCGAGCAGCTGGCGCGGTTCGCCGACGAGGTGGCCCAGGCGCTGGCCGGCCAGGCGGAGCTGGAGGGCTGGGGCGAGCGCGACGCGCACATGCTCGCCTCGCTCTACGTCGACCATCTGGTGATGACGGCGTCCGCCTTCCTGGAGGCGACGCCGGAGGAGGCGGAGCGGATCGCGGGCCGGGCACGGCGGCAGCTGAGGCTGATCAACCTCGGCTGCCGCCACTGGCTCGACGAGTAGCCGGGGCCGTACGGACTCGGGCTGTGTCAGTCGGAGTCCGGGACCACCGCCACCGGGCACGCCGAGTGCAGCAGCACCGCGTGCGCCACCGAGCCCAGATGGTGACCGATCGTCAGCCGCCGGCGGCGCCGGGCGACCACGACGAGATCGGCGTCCCGCGACGCGTCCACCAACTGCCCGGCCGCGTCGCCCGGTTCGACGCGGACCTCCACCTCGACCTCCGGGTGACGCTCGCGGTGCGGGGCGAGGTGCACGCTCACCT